>CAMTOX010000009.1 GCA_947074225.1 uncultured bacterium | reverse complement strand
TGCTGCCATAAAAGGACTCTTTAAAAACTGTTGCAAAACAAAGAAAAGGGCCCAATAAATAAGTTCTTGAAAGGCAAAGATTATAGGTCTTAAACAATTACAGCCCAATGTATCTCTTATACATTGGGCTGTAATTGTTTATATGGGAGCAGTTTAAAACAGTCCGTCTATACTGTTATTGTCTATAATAGCAATAATGTTTCTCCCTTCAGGTGTATGGTTAGGATTACTACCGGCAAAGAGCTCTCCAATAATATGGTTCATCTCTTCGCTAGTAAGATTTCCTTTTAATGGACTATTCATTGCCGATTTTGCCAAGGTTTGTGCTATTAATCCTTGTAGCTCCTCGCTGAGATTGCCGCCCTTCTCTTTAAAGTTTAAGAGTAAATCGTGTATTACGCCTATCACATCGCACTCTTGTGGTAGTAATGCCGGAATGGCATTAATGGCGAAGGCATATTTGCCAAAAGGCTCAAGCACGAAGCCAAGGTTTCGCAAATCTATCTCTATCTCTGTAAAGAGCAAATGCTCTTCGGGGGTTAATTCCAATACTTCAGGAAATAAGAGTTGTTGAGAAGCATTGTGTTCACTACACATGCTTTGTAGCAATCGGTCGTACAAGATACGGCTCTTGGCGCGTTGAATATCTACCAGCATAAGGCCCGATTTTACCGACGTACAGATATACCGACGTTTATACTGAAAGATTAACTCCTCGCCCTCGCTATTAAAAAGCTGCTGCTCTTCTATCTCTTTTTCGGTATTTATAAATTGAGGCCTCTCTATGGTCTCTTCCTGTTGCCAAGGTAAAGCAGCATTGTTAGGTGTTATCTCGCTTTCCCACTCCTCTTGACGTGGCATCTCTTCGGGCGAGAAGGTTGGGCGCATCTCATCGTATAGCGGTTGCCATGTTGATGGTGCTGGACGTTGATAAGACTGCTTCTCAAATGGGTTGTAGCTTGGATTTACGGCCACTTTAGGCATTTGAAGATGACTTTGTGAACCTGTAGCAACAGGTATATCAATAAGTCCTTCGGTATCAAAGTCTATTGAGGAAGTAATATTGAATTTCCCCAATGCTTCCTTAACACAGATGCTTAAGATGCTCCATATTTCGCGCTCATTCTCAAACTTTATTTCGGTTTTTGTGGGGTGAATGTTTACATCGATAGTGGCTGGATCTACCTCCATATGAATATAGAATGGGGGTACTGTGTCGGGTGGGAGCATACGTTCAAACGCTTGGATAATGGCCTTCCGGAAATAGGGATGGTTCATATAGCGTTGGTTAACAAAGAAATATTGGTTGCTCGATTTGCCAGCCGATTCTGGCTTACCCACATAACCGGAAATATTTACTAACCCGGTATTAGCCTCTACCTTAAGGAGCTGTTGATTAATGTTGCGATTTTTTTTGCTAAATAGCGCAGTGATTCGCTGTTTAAAGTTGTGCTCTTGTAGGTCGTAAACCAATTCGCCATTTTGGTAGAGCTGAAATTGTAGGTCGAAATGAATCAATGCTATTCGGTGTACCTCTTGAAGTATGTTGCGCATTTCGGTGAGGTCGCCCTTTAAGAATTTGCGACGTGCAGGCACGTTATAGAAAAGATCTTTTACCATGAATGAGGTCCCCACAGCGGTAGAGCAAGGTTCTTGGCGTTCTACTTCCGACCCTGCAATGTCTATGAGTGTTCCCACTTCATCCTCGACTCGGCGTGTGCGTAGCTCCACATGCGCTACTGCAGCAATAGATGCCAAGGCTTCACCGCGAAATCCTTTGGTATGAAGACTAAACAAGTCGTCGGCCGAAGAGATTTTTGATGTCGAATGACGCTCAAAGGCAAGACGTGCATCGGTCTCCGACATCCCTTTTCCATTGTCGATTACTTGAATAAAAGTGCGTCCGGCATCTTTTACTAATATCTTTATATTTGTGGCTCCGGCATCTATGGCATTCTCTACCAATTCCTTAATTACCGATGCCGGGCGTTGAATTACTTCTCCTGCGGCTATTTGGTTAGCCACAGAATCTGGCAATAAATGTATTATATCACTCATTCACTTATTCCTCTCACACTGTTTTGGGTCTAAAAATTTTGGTCTCGATTCTCTTTTAATAACCTACTTTTAAAACTATAAAAGCATGTTGACGTGCGAATCTATAGATTTCTGGCACAGAGAAACTCTACGCTTTCTTATTGGCTTATAGTGCTAAATAGGCACCACTTGAAAAGTAGAGTGCCATAGCAATGATAAGTAATGTTGCTATGATAATAATCAAGCGTATGTTCGATGCCCGACGCTGCCGTTGCATATCGTTTGTTTGGTCTGGAGTGTTATATTGATAGCGTCTAAATGAGCCACGTTTTATAGATGGCTTATAGCTCTCGCCCTCCTTATATTGTCCATTCTCTTTGCGCACACGCTCTTCGCGTTCTTGGCGCGCCTCTTTTTCCGGGTCGTAGTAAATGTTCTTATGTACAAACCTACGCGGTTTAGGGGTTCTGAAAAATGTTATTCTCATAATCTTCTTTATCTTTGCTAAACTAATAACTTCAAGTTAATTGTACTTACCATTAAATTTTGCTTCGGCCTCTTTAACATACTGACGCATTTTCTGTTCGTCGTCTTTCTTGCAAATAAGCAATACTCCATTATCTTCGGCAATAAGATAATCCTCCAATCCATCGACGATAACAAGTTTATCTGCTTCGGCCACCACAATGTTGTTTTTACAATTATAAAGTTGTGCTTGGCAATTTATCACTACATTGTTATCCTCATTTTTCTCGCTCAATTCGTGTAATGAGCTCCATGTTCCAAGATCACTCCATCCAAAGTCGGCCATATAGGCAAAGACATTTTGTGCCTTCTCCATGATGCCATAGTCGATAGAGATGTTTGGACAATGCGCATAAGCCACATCTATAAATCCTTGTTCGTCGTCGGTGAAATAGTATTTTTTACCTTTCTCAAACTCTATAGCAACATCGGGGAGCAACTTCTCAAAAGCTTTGATAATGGTTTCAGAACGCCATAAGAACATGCCCGAGTTCCAGTAAAATTCGCCACTATTTAAGAATAGAGTAGCCATTTCCAGGTTAGGTTTTTCGGTAAATGTTTTCACCTTACGCAGTTCGCCACCTCCCTCGCCAAGTTGAACGTACCCATAGCCCGTTTCCGGTCGCGTAGGCTTCATGGCCAATGTTAGCAAGGCATCGTTATAGGCTGTGAAGCGTAATCCCTCGGTAATAATGCGTTTAAACTCCTCTTCATTCGTTATCAAATGGTCGGAAGGAACTACTAATACATTCGCTTTTTTATTCTCTTGGTGTATTTTGTATACAGCATAGGCAATACATGGTGCAGTATTGCGACGCAATGGCTCTAAAAGAACCTGCTCGGGTTTGATATCTGGAAGTTGTTCCAATATCATGTCTCGATATTTTTGGTTAGATACAATATAGATATTCTCTTTTGGAATGAGAGGTAATATCCTATCGTATGTCATTTGAAGTAAAGTACGACCGGTGCCAAAAAAATCAAGAAATTGTTTCGGCTTGTCATTGCGGCTAAATGGCCAGAAACGACTACCTACGCCACCTGCCATGATGATGCAATAGTTGTTTTTCATATATTTTGTTTGATTAGTTGGTGAATGTAATATTATGCTTTTAGATTCTGCTAAAGTAATTTTATTTTTTCATTCTTCCAAACTTTTCAAATCTCTTTTTTGTTCTGTAGTGCCAATAGTGTTAACCTGTTGATAAATAGTGTAGTTATAGCCGGTATTTGGCTTCTGTTTATGTTGTTGAGGTGGGTTGTAAAACAGAAAAAAACCGTAGGTCAATGACTTACGGTTTTTTCTGTTTTGAGCCTCTTGTCGGATTCGAACCAACGACCCCGAGATTACAAATCACGTGCTCTGGCCAACTGAGCTAAAGAGGCAAGTAGGTAAGCGATCTATATCGCACCGCTACAACCTTCTACCCTTGCTGCGGTCAAGCCCTGGGGGAATTCAAAGGGAGCTGGTCGTATAGGACTTACCCGATGCAAAAGTACAACATTTTCCCAAACCTGCAAACTTTAGACATACTTTTTAGCTCCTTTTTTTGACACTTTCTAAATCGACTTTTGATAGTGAGTAACTTATAAAATCAATATTTTTTGTTTTTAACTAAAATAGTTTCGATGGAAATAGCAAAAACAACCATATCCGACCCTCTTTTTGCCATCTGCACAATGGTTGAGTTGTCATTTTTCTGACTTTTTCATCTCTTTCTCCTTCAAAAGCACTTTCAAAAGTGCCATTCCAACGATGCTTTTTCAAACTCATTTCGCTATTTATCTTCATGAATTACCTTAAGGTTTCTATTTTTCTTATTCCTATGAAACATTCTCCAAATATGAGTCAAAGTCGAATCAAATTCGGATCCTATATCCCTCTTTGGTTCGACTTTGATTCGACTTTGATTCCTTTTTGCTATTAAGGCGAAGCTTATAATATTTGAGATTTATCGGTAAAATACCGTTATAAATATGCTCTTGTTAAAAGATTCACTCCAGGAGTAGGGATTATCAATGAATGGTAATAATATCTTTGTCTATGTAAAAAAAAGAATTTATCTTTGTATGATTTAAAAATCATTGTCATTATTAAACTATGAAAGCAGAAGCATTGAAACACGCCATGAACTATGGCTTAGGCTTAGGATTACTCTTTTTTCTGAACTTTTTTGTGGGTATGTTCCCAGGATGGAACTTTTTACAAATTCTGTTTTGGATAGCAATTCCTATTGTAGGTTACAAATTATGCGTGAATTGTCGCGAAAAAATTTATGGGGGAGTAATGTCGTATGGTCAAGTGGTGTGGTATAATTTTCAACTCTACTTTTATGCATCGCTAGTTTCGGCTGCTATGAAGGTGTTTTATTTCAAATTTATAAACCCTCAATATTTGTCCGATTTAATTGAACAAGTGGCAGCGGTAATGGATGGTATGTCGTTGCCAAATGTTGAAGAAATGGTAAGTTTACTATATCAAGTTTATACCCCTTTAAATTTTGCACTCATAAATATGTTCTTTACTGTTACTGTAATAGGGGTTATCGTATCGCTTATCACAGCAGCAATAGTATATAAGAAGCCATCGCTTTTCGATAAAAAAACCGAGGAAGAGTGGTGATTTGAAATTTTAGAATCTGTTTAACCTTATAGAACAATCATGGATATATCAATCGTAGTGCCTCTTTATAATGAGGCAGAGTCTCTTCCGGAATTAACCGCCTGGATAGAACGTGTCATGGAAGAGCAACAATTGAGTTATGAAATAATATTTGTAAACGATGGTAGTACCGATAACTCATGGCAGGTGATACGTCAACTGCAAGAGAAGTCGGATAAAATACATGCCATTCGTTTCAGAAGAAATTATGGTAAGTCGCCGGCTTTGTACTGTGGATTTGATCGCGCTCAAGGAGATGTGGTAATAACTATGGATGCCGACTTGCAGGATTCGCCCGACGAGATTCCGGAGCTTTATAGAATGATTAAAGAAGACGGTTTTGACTTGGTTTCTGGATGGAAAAAGGTGCGTTATGACAATGCAGTGACCAAAAATATTCCTTCTAAGATTTATAACTCTACAGCACGGTTCATTACCGGTTTGAAGCTGCACGATATGAATTGCGGATTGAAAGCCTATCGCAATGTGGTGGTTAAGAATATTGAGGTGTATGGCGAAATGCATCGTTACATTCCTTTCTTGGCAAAGAATGCCGGATTTACAAATATTGGCGAGAAGGTGGTTGTGCACCGCAAACGTAAATATGGAAATACTAAATTCGGCTTAGAACGCTTCATACATGGCTATTTAGATCTTTTCTCATTATGGTATTTGAATAAGTTTAGTAAACAACCCATGCACTTCTTTGGACTATGGGGAAGCATTATGTTCTTTATAGGTCTACTTGCTGTAGTAGTGGTAGGTATATTGAAATGGGTGGCGCTAGCCAATGGTACTCCGGCACCATTGGTAACTAATCTCCCTTATTTCTACATTGCATTGACCATGATGATTATTGGTACACAACTCTTTATGTCGGGTTTTATTAGCGAGTTAGTTACACGAACAGCTCCTGAACGTAATAATTATAAAATATCGGAAGAGTTTTAAACGCATAGAATATCTTGTTGTTAACCACCTTTTTATTGATTAAGAGAAACAGATTATGTTATATATATTACCATTGTTAATAGGGGTTATTCCATTGTTTGTAATTATTATATTGATGATGCGTCGTCAAAATAATGAGCGTATGATGGATTTGCGTCGCGAAGCGCTACCTACACGTTTAGCTGCCTACGAGCGTTTAACACTATTGATGGAACGTACTAAGCCCGATGTGATGGTGTTACGTTTCGACCTCTCAAACCTCTCTGTGGTGCAGGTGCAACAGCTGTTGCTAACCACTGTGCGCGAGGAGTTTGAACACAATATGGCACAACAAATTTATGTGAGCCTAGAGTTATGGGGCATGATTGGAACAGCGCGCGAAAGCATAGTTAAATTAATAAATACTACTGCTTTACAATGCAATAACGGTCAAAGCGGTATGGATTATGCTACTTTGCTTGTGGCAACCTTTATGTCGGTTCAAGAAACCCCAAATGATGTTGCTATAGATCATCTCAAAGCGGAAGTGAATTCATTAATATAGAACAATTATGAAAAGCCAATTCCTAGATTTAGCTGCCTTACGTTACTCTTGTCGTAGTTATGAGAATAGGGCCATAGCCCCTGAGGTGGTAGAGCTGTTGCTAGAAGCGGTACGTTTAGCACCATCGGCAGTGAATTATCAACCCTATAGGTTTTATGTGGTGAGTAGCCAAGAGGGGTTGCAGGCCATGCGTAGCTGTTATCCCAGAGCATGGTTTAAGAACTTTCCATTATGCATTGTAGCTTGTGGAATTCATAGTCAAGGATGGCATAGAGCCGATGGTAAAGATCATACCGATATAGATGTGGCCATTGCAGTGGAGCACTTAGTGCTGGCAGCTGCCGACCAAGGGCTGGGAAGTTGCTGGGTTTGTAATTTCCAGGTGGAGAAACTGACTCAATATTTGCAGTTGGAGGAGGGTGTGGAACCTGTGGCAATGATTCCATTAGGATATCCAGATGAAGCAAAAGTGAACGATGTGTTAAAACGAAAACCTGTTAATGAATGGGTTCAATATCGTTAGAAATGAAGAGTAAAAATATTATATTTCCTATTTTTTTAGTGTTACTGATGCTGTGTGGTTGTACTACAGACCAAGAGTGCAGGCAGGAACGCAATAGTCCCGCTATGGTATCTATTTACCAAGTTGTCTTTGATAATACAACAGAACAGTATTTGAATGAAACCTATTCTATACCATTACGCGTGTATCCGATAGATTTCGATAGTATGTTGTATAACCGTTCGGTATCTTCTCTCTCTCTACCATTAAAACGTATTGTTGGTGAAACAGCTTTTTCATTGACCGATACTTTAAGTAATATTTCCGATACATTGAACTTTACCTATGTTGTTACCGATGCTTTTATGTCGTTACAATGTGGTTGCGTGCCCAATTTTTATCTGGAAGAGATTACGGTAACAAATCATATGATTGATTCGGCAGTTATTGCTAACCCAGAGGTGAATCCTCAAGGATTAAACAATGTGAATATTTATTTCCGTAATACCTCAACAGAGTGAGTCTTATGAACTATTTTAAACGATATACCTTACTACTTTTGGTGTTTGCTCTGATTCTGCCTCTTCAGGCACAGAAGAAGCGCGAGAAGCGAGTGTTGCTCGATCCTGCCTTTCGTGGTTTCTCAGTAAATTTTGACATTGCCTCTCCTTTTATGGGATTAGTGTTCGACAAAAATGTGGTAAATGTAGAGGCGTTTGCCGATGTGAACCTTTATAATATCTTTTTTCCAGTCTTTGAAATAGGTTATGGCTCTATAGATCAAACCATAGTGAATGGAGCTAACTATAGTGCTTCGGCACCTTTTTGGCGTATTGGTATGGACTTTAATATTATTGGAGTTCCCGACACAAAATATGAGATAGGACACCTTAAACATTACGCTTATGCAGGGGTGCGCTATGGTATGTCGATAATAGATTACCACATGAGCGATGTACCCTATTATGACGATTTTTGGAATGAGCCTCAGCTATTTAATTATAGCGGCATAGGCACCTACACCGGGTGGTTGGAGTTAGTGGGAGGTATACGTATTGATGTGGCCTATGGTTTAACCATGGGGTGGTCTGTACGTTTTAGATCTCTGTTTCACACCTCGGCACCAGGTAAAGAGTATTTGTGGTATGTTCCCGGCTATGGTAATGCCTCTAAAACGAACTTTAATTTTACCTATAGCATTGGTTATACCTTCTTTACGGCGAAGAAGCACATGAATAAAGCTATTGTTAACCCCTAAGCATTAACCCAATAACATTATATTACCCCTATATGAAGCGACTTGGATTTCTCACTCTCTTTACACTACTTTTGTTAAGTGCTACGGCTCAGCCTAAATATGAGATGCGTGGTGCTTGGATAGCCACCGTAGCCAATATAGATTGGCCAAAAGCTCCGGGACTATCGGTCGAAGAGCAGCAGCGTCAGATGATAGAGATTCTCGATACCCTACAGGCTTTGAATATGAACTCTGTGGTATTCCAAATTCGCCCCACCTCCGATGCTTTTTATGACTCTGAGCATGAGCCGTGGTCGCTCTTCTTGAATGGAGAACAAGGGCTGGCTCCAGACCCTTATTGGGATCCTTTAGATTTTGTGATAAACGAGGCACACAAACGTTTCATAGAGGTGCATGTATGGTTAAACCCTTATAGGGTGTTGAATAATGAGAATTTGGCACTCTTGCATCCCGACCATCTCTACTACCGTAAACCGGAACTATTTGTGAAATATGGTGGTCAGTACTACTTTAATCCGGGTTTAGAGGAAACACGTGCCTATTTAAATAGCATTGTTGCCGATGTGGTGACGCGTTATGATATTGATGCCATACATTTCGACGACTATTTTTACCCTTATCGTGTGGGCGGACAGGTGTTCCCCGACCAAAAGACCTTTAAAGATTATCCACGTGGCTATAGTAAGATTGACGATTGGCGTCGTAATAATGTAGATCTTATCATTGCCGAACTCTCTAAGACCATTAAAGATATTAAGCCTTGGGTAGAGTTTGGTATTAGCCCATTCGGGGTGTGGCGTAACCAAGCAAAAGACCCCGTGCGTGGCTCGGCCACGCGTGCCGGAGTGACCAATTATGACGACCTTTATGCCGACATATTGAAATGGTTAGACGAAGGGACAATAGACTATGTAGTACCTCAACTTTATTGGGAGATAGGTAAAACTGTGGCCGACTACCGCATTCTTGCCGAATGGTGGAGCAAATACTCTTTTGGACGTAACCTCTATATTGGTTTGTTTACCTCATACCTGGGCGAGGCTAAAGGTGCTGCAGCATGGCGTAATGGTAATGAGCTTATTCGCCAAATGAAACTTAACGAACAACATCCGGAAATTTCGGGTACCATGCATTTTAGTGTCAAGGCTATTATGGAGAATAGACAAGGCATTGCCGATAGTTTACGTCAAAGTAACTATAAACTTCCGGCTCTAGTACCTGTAAATAGCAATGTGAAGGGTGGGGCAAGTGATATGCCTAATAACCTTCGGATAGAGCAGTGGGGAAGCCGTCAGTATCTGTTGTGGGACGACTCTGAGCAAGATGGTGGCTATGCTCCTGCCTACTATATTGTATATTTATTTACGCAAGAGGAACCAATAGATCTGAATAATCCTGCTAATATCTTCATGCGTAGCACTGATAATGTGTTAGACTTGGAGAACTTTGGTGTAGACTTTACAGATAAAACATATACTTTTATTGTTACTTCGGTAAACCGCTTTAAATATGAGAGTGCGCCTGCCGAAGCGACTTATAAATTTTAGTATTCATCATGTGTGAGAAGACTTTTTTAGGCATTATCCCGGCTCGTTATGCTTCGACTCGCTTTCCGGGAAAACCATTGGTAGAGATTGGGGGTAAACCCATGATACAACGTGTGTATGAACAGGCCAAACAGGTGCTGAAATATGTGGTTGTGGCTACCGACGATGAGCGCATCTATAACTGCGTTAAAGGTTTTGGTGGTAAGGTTGTTATGACCTCTGCCGAACATAGAAGTGGTACCGACCGCTGTTATGAGGCTATGACACTACAACCGATGGCCTACGATGTGGTGATAAATATTCAAGGCGATGAGCCTTTCATACATCCCGAACAGATTAAAGCCTTGATGCACTGTTTTGAGAATGCGCAAACAGATATAGCCACTTTGGTACGTAGGTTTGACGATGCAACCACCTTTGCCGAACTCTCAAATCCTAATACTCCAAAGGTGGTGTTCGATTCAAATAACCATGCACTTCTTTTTAGTCGTTCTGTTATTCCATATCAACGTGGTGTGGAGCCTGAACTTTGGGCATCGCACTACCCATATCATGCTCATGTGGGCATTTATGCCTACCGTTCGCAAGTATTGAAAGCTATTACAACACTGCCCGCATCGTCACTTGAAGTGGCCGAATCCTTAGAGCAGCTCCGTTGGTTAGAGCATGGTTATTGCATCCAAGTAGCCGAGACCAACCATCCAAGCTATGGCATAGATACTCCAGAAGATCTTGAAAAACTATTACAACATTTACCGATATAAATAGATAATAAGTGATGAAATTTAAACGTATTTTACTCAAATTGAGCGGAGAGTCGCTCATGGGACAGAAACAATATGGCATTGACGACCAACGTTTGGCTGAATATGCACAACAAATCTCTGAAATTGCTGCTATGGGCATAGAGATAGGTATCGTGATTGGTGGTGGTAATATCTTCCGTGGTTTGAGTGGTGCCGGACGTGGTTTCGACCGTGTTAAGGGCGATCAGATGGGAATGTTGGCCACGGTTATCAATAGCTTGGCATTGCACTCTGCTTTGGAGAGTATTGGGGTGAAAGCACGCGTATTAACAGCTATTAGAATGGAACCTATCGGCGAGTTTTATAGCAAAGCAAAAGCCATAGCCTCTTTGCAAGCCGGAGAGGTGGTGATACTATCGGGAGGTACCGGAAATCCTTATTTTACTACAGATACCGGCTCTGCACTACGCGCTATTGAAATTGAAGCCGATGTAATGCTTAAGGGTACACGTGTTGATGGCATCTATACTGCCGACCCTGAGAAAGATAAAAATGCTACTAAATTTGACTCTATTAGCTATGACGAAATCTATAATCGTGGCTTAAAGGTGATGGATTTAACAGCTACTGCCATGTGTAAAGAGAACGATATGCCTATTATAGTTTTCGATATGGATACAGTGGGTAATTTAAAGAAGGTAATGACGGGCGAAGGTATTGGAACTTTTGTTCATAATTAAACCCTTTGCAATAGATATAAAACAATGGCGGCACAAATAGTTGTGCCGCCATTGTTTATGTATGGAGTTAAGTAGTAGGACTAAATTCCTGAAGATAACACGCTATCTCTTCTAATCGCCAGTGCTGTTCGAAAGAGTAGGTTTTCTGATGTTTGGCTAAATAGAGGTAGAGCAGTTGTAGCTTTTCGTAAATGACTAATAGCCTTTCACTCCCTCTCTCTTCGTGCTGCGCAAGCTGATAGAGGAGTTCTGCTAACTCCTCACTCTGTTGATTGTTGAACTTTAATGTCTGTGTAAGAAAAGGTATAAAGGTATCATTAGACATTTGAATGAGTGCATTGAAATCTATGTTCAGTTCATCGTTAAAAACCTCTGAAACAATCTCAATACCACTTTTCTTGGAAGGAATTCTCTTTATTCCAAGAATATATCCAATTAACCTAGCAATAACCTCCGACATTTGGTCAATCTGTTTCATCAAATAATCGCGTTGTTCCATAGAATATAATGGTGTTTTGAATATTGCCAAAGATAATGATATATTTAGAATAAAGATATTGGTGTAGGCAAATAATATATCAATCTTCTTTTATTCAATTTACTATATAGATCATTTTCGTATCTTTGCTTTCGAAAGAAAACGATTTTTTATGAGTGGCATCTATATTCATATTCCCTTTTGTGCTCAGCGCTGTATCTATTGCGACTTTCATAGTGGTACCGATATGTCGTTACAAAGTCGTTATGTCCATGCTTTGCTGCAAGAGCTCAATCAACGTTGCAATGAGATTCAAGATTCTGTGCAAACTTTGTACATTGGTGGAGGAACTCCTTCGTTATTAAGCGAAACACTACTATTGAAACTTTTTGAGGGAATATCGGCAGTAATAGATTTAGAGAACTTACAAGAGATAACTATGGAATGTAATCCAGATGACCTCACCGAAGAGTATCTGAGTGTACTTAGTAAGTTTCCTATCAATAGGTTGAGTATGGGTGTGCAAAGCTTTAATGATGCTGAATTGAAGTTCTTAAATAGACGTCACGATGTAAAAACAGCTATAAAGGCTATAGAACGCTGCCGCAAATATGGTTTTAAGAATATAAGTATAGACCTAATGTATGCTCTTCCAGGGCAGAGTAGTAGCCTTTGGGAGAATAGTCTAAACCAAGCTATTGCTTTAGGGGTTGAGCATATCTCTGCCTATAGCTTAATGTACGAAGAGGGTACTGCTTTAAGTAGTAGAGTAAGACGCGGCGCAGTAGAACCATTGGACGATGAAGCAAGTGTAGCACTATTCGATCAGATGATAGAGTCTTTAGATAAACATGGTTATGAACAGTATGAAATCTCGAACTTTGCAAAATCCGGGAAACGCTCTCAACACAATAGCTCTTATTGGAGAGGAATACACTATGTGGGCTTAGGTGCCGGAGCACACTCATATAATGGCAACTCCCGACGCTGGAATGTGAGTCATACTAAGAACTATTGTGAAGGGGTAGAGGAGCAGAAGATATATTGGGAGGTGGAAGAACTTAACCCGCAAGAGCTGTTTAATGAAATGGTATTTACTGCCTTACGAACAAAAGAAGGAGTAGAGATGGCACTCTTAGAGAAACACTTTCCCCCTCAGTGGGTAGAAGAGATGTTAACCATTGCCGATAAATATTTAAAGAACGGAAACTTAGAGATATGCAATGGTTACTTATCTTTGACCCGTCAAGGAATCTATATTTCCGATAGTATCATGAGTGATTTAATACGCGTTTAGATATTTAGTCTACTTTTAGGCAGTTGTTAGTTCCTCAGAAATACGCATTCAGAGTAGAAAATTGTTTAAGTAAGGGTGTTGTGTATTTATAATGAAAAGTGTATCTTTGCAGTCGCTTTTCAAGGCATTGCCCGTGTGATGGGAAATTAAGCCCCGCGATAAGCTTAAATTTTGAGTAACACAATTAATTATTAAACAAAATGAAAACATTTGAATTGAAAGGTACTTTACGTACCGACTTAGGTAAAAAAGGTACTAAAGCAGTACGTAACAATGATTCAGTACCATGTGAGTTGTATGGTGGCGCAGAGAATATCCACTTCTCTTGTACTAATTCAGACTTACGTAAATTAATCTATACTCCAGAAATCTTCTTGGTAAACTTGAATATCGATGGTAAAGAGGTTAAGGCAATCATGAAATCATTGCAATTTCACCCAGTATCAGATAGAGTTCTTCACATTGACTTCTTAGAAGTATTCGAGAACAAACCAGTAGTAATGGAAGTTCCAGTACGTTTGGAAGGTTTAGCTGTCG
>CAMTOX010000008.1 GCA_947074225.1 uncultured bacterium | reverse complement strand
GCGATTGCCGAATATGGTTCGGTTATTGCCTTGTCGTATGTGGCTGCACAACGTAATGTCAAAATGTGGATTTACCGGTAACTTATACTCTCTTAACAGTATCATTCCCATAAATATACATATAATACCTATAGGGACATTGACATAAAATATAGAGTTCCAGCTCAACGTGTCGACAAGGAATCCCCCTATGGCGGGCCCAAAAGATACTGAGGCCGCCGATGCTACAGCCCAGAACCCCAGTGCCATGCCGCGTTGGTTTGGTGGGAAGGTATTGGTAATAATAGCCATACCAACCGGCATGATAGAGCCACACCCCACACCCTCTATTACGCGCCAGAATATGAGTTCGCCAATGGTACCTGAATTGCCGCACATAAAGGAACCAAAAGTAAATACACCAATAGATAAAAGGTATATTAACTTAAAGCCAAAACGATTGGCAAGCCAAGCTGCCGCAGGTAATACCGCAGCTATGGCAAGCATATATGAGGTAAGTACCCATTGCGCCTTATTCAAGCTCGTACCCAAAGAACCCATAATTACAGGTAGCCCGGTATTTACTACCGTAGCATCGAGCACAGACATGAATGTACCTATCATGATGCTGATTAGTACCAGCCACTTGTTACTACCTTCGCTATTTTTTACTTCAGAATCCATTATTTATTTTTCTTTATCTTCACTGTTGCCGACATGCCCGATACCAATGGTGGCATCTCTATCTTCTTGTCATGATCATAACACTCCTCGACCGAAATTTTCATAGGTATACGTTGCGTAACTTTAGTATAGTTGCCCGAAGCATTGCTCGGAGGGATGAGTGAGAATTCTGAAGCGGCATTACTACCTATATAGTATATTTTTCCCTTAAAAGTAAGATGCTTATAGGCATCTAATACAAATTCTGCCGGTTGATTTATCTCTATACTTTTAAATTTTGTCTCTTCTAAATAGACCTGTACCCATAAATCTTTACCTTGATTTAGTGTTAAAATAGTTTGTCCGGGCTGAATAATATCGCCTGGCAAATACCATCTTTTGGCAATAACACCATCCGATGGGGCATAAATTTTATAATAACTCAATGTTGTTTTTATAGATTCAATAGAGGCTTCGGCCGATGCTAATGAGGCTTCGCTGGCTGCTATCTGAGCTTGAGAAACATCTATCTGATTGAGCGAAATATCTACATGTACTTTGGCACTTTCATAGTTTTCCTCTTCTGCCTGATAACTCTCTTGCGATATGGCATTGCCTTCATATTGTGTCTTAGCACGATTATAATTCTCGCGAGCCAATTCCAATGCTATCTCCGATAAACGTAAGTTAGCTTGAGCAGTTTTTAAATTTTGTTCGTCAAGTTTTAACTGAGCATATATCTCAGAACGTTGTGCTTTAGCCTCCCATAGGTGAGTTGTGACGTTACTGCTGTCGACCTCTAAGAGTAGCATGCCACGTTTAACTGTGTCGCCCTCCCAAGCATACAAATGTAAGATTGGACCCATAACGCGCGATGACACATCTACACGATAGCTGTCTAAATTAGCATCGTCGGTCGAAATGTATTTGTTGTAATTTACTAACCACCAAATACCTAATGCAACAGCAATGGCTAAAATTATTATTAACCATATAATTTTTGCATGCGATTTCTTTTTCGGAACTTGATTTTCGTTTTCCATAGCTTTTATTTATCTCTATATTTAATATTGTAGATACGGTTGTTAAAAGAAGGCTCTGTTTTAATGTCTAAAAACTGGCGTAAAGAGTACCTATATGTTTCCAATCTGTTAATACAACTATTGTACAAGAATTATGACAAGGGTGTCAGATTCAACTATTTTTATTAGAATAATGCCGTTTTATATAATGATTTGTTTTTATTTGATAATAGTTATGTTTCATTACTAATTTTGTGAAAGAGTGTTCTAATTCAAATCATATTATTTAGCTCCTTTTTTATATTTATGCTATAATAGGTCTCTTCTAAAGTAGCTCTATTTAAAGCCTGTTTATAGCTCTTCTTATTTATATATTATAGCCTACTAACTCCCCTTAAAAATGAATCAAAGTCGAACCAAATTCGAATGCTATATTCGACTTTGAATCGACTTTGAATCGACTTTGGTTCGACTTTGAAGGCAATATAATACCTCTTGAGTTTATTTGGTGAGTTTCTACCTTTTAAACGGTTATTACTCTTTAAGCATCTAATATAGATTACATAATTTATTCCAAATGGCTTTTAATCAATATTTTAGTTTGTTTCTATGTTGTAATATTACTTTGGTTTCATCCATCTGTTAACTCTACTATAAGACATAGCTTTATAAAACCTCTAATGTTTTATTTTCATCTTCAAGAGACATGTCGGCTTTTGCTTTTCCTTCAATAAAACGAAGGTGATTACATTTCTTGATGTTGATGCGGTAGACAATGCATGCCAAAAAGAAATATACTATTGCTTGAACCCACATGGTAATAATTTCCGCTCTAACGTCGGGTAGCGATGCACCCATGCAATCTAGTTTTACGAAGGCCAATGCTGCAGGAGCTGCAGGGAAGATGTAATGGGCACCTTTCCAATACCACGGCATGAGTTCTAACGGATAGGAGATCCCCGATAAGAAGATGAGCCCAATGGAGAAGAAGGTAATAATGAGTAATGGTTCCTCTTTATCGGTATAAAAAATAGTAAGGGTCATAGCAAAAAAGGCTGTCGATAATAAGAATGGCGTCATCATGAAGAGTACATTCTTACCATTGCCAATGTGAGGTAGCCCAAACAAGTCGGGGATGAAGCCCAGCATGAATATGCTGAAGATGGCGTATAATACACAGTACACCAATGCGTTGGAAAGTACTACGCGCGAAATGTTGTTAAAACCTAAACCATATTGTTGAAAATCGCCTAAGGAGCGGTCAAAAATCTTACCACCAATACTCATGGCAATGGCCATAAGCATGGTTTGAAAAAGAATAATGATGAGCACTGCCGGTAATAAATAGGTACCATATCCCATAGTAGGGTTATACATGGCATGCCCAACTACATTTATGGGTTGCATATTCACCAATATTTCCTGATCTTTTTCTGGAATGAAGGTTATCATTTCCGGACGTTTCTGCTCATTTATAGCCATCATAACTTCCGATGTTGCCTTTTGCATAGCATCAAAATACAGGAAATTATCGGTATTGGCATAGAGTAGGGCAACGCTATTAATATCTTCGTTTATGCGGGTTTCAAAGTCGCTTGGTAACAGCACAAAGCCCATAATTTCATTTTTATCCATGGCTTTATGCGCTTGGCTAATGTCGCTATAGTAGTTGGCTACACGAAGTTCGGAGGTGCTGTTAATCATGCGAGCATACTCTCTGGTGAGACTTGTGTTTGACTCGTCGATAATCCCGATAGGGGCATCGTGCACCAGATTGGGCTGGTACATGAGGTTATAAAGCACCGCATAGATAAATACGCCACCTACTAATACTAATAGTGTCGAACCGGAAGAGGCTATGGTAAGGAATTCATTGATGATAATGGTTGACATTTTTGACCACCAACGCCCTTTTGTATCATTCGAGGTTATCATATTTATGACTATAAACCGATTTCTTAAATCGAGGAATCATTATTAAAGGAATCATTATGTAAACAAAAAGTATTGCTATGCTTTTCCACTCAAAAATGAGAGAATACCCATTGTAAAGCACTGTTTGTACAATCTCTGTGAAATAGTGTACTGGTAAGAGATAGGATGCATATTCAAAGAACTTATACATGGCTCCCAATGGAAATGTAACACCAGAGAGTGTAGCTCCTAAAGAGCCCAACATGGAGATGATACTAATGGAGTAGCTCATGGCAGGGAATACCATAAATACTATGAGTGTGAAGCCTTGTGTGGCAAGAATGAATAGTATGGAGATGAGATTTATTTGCCAGAAATTTCCCGAATAAGGAATTTCTATTAGCCCAAAGAAGACATAATTTGAGAAGATGGTGAGCAAGACAAAGATGATGCTGTAGGGTGTTAATTTTCCGGCAAGTGCTATTGTCATGCTGCCGTCGGCAGTGGCCAACCACTCTTCGGCAGTGCCAAATTTTACCTCACCACCCACAGAGTATAGTGTTACAAGCATTACCAATATTTGGAAGATAATGAAAAATAGGGGTTGGGAAAGATAAACAGCATAGTTTAAGTCGGGGTTGTAAATGCCATGAATTTGTAGTGAGGTGGGTAGTACAAAATTGGTAATCTCTTCGGTAGGTATGGCATGTGCCATTGCCGTGGCAGCATAGGGCGATGCTGCCACCGTGTTAAGAACTGTTTCTAAGGCCCCTTCAATCTCTCCACCCACACTTAATAGAGCATAGTGGTAATAGTAGTCTAAAGTGGTGGATTGGTTGTTATTTACTTTCTGCTCAAATTTATCGGGTATAACCACATAAGCATAGATCTCTTTGCGCTGTACAGCATGGTGTGCCTCTTGTTGGTTGGCATAATGCTGTGTGACTGTTACAGTGGGTGTACTCGTAACCGTTCTAATAACAGAACGCGAGGTAGAGGTGTTATCCATATCGACTATTCCAATAGGTAAGTCCTCCATGTTACCGGTATTGAATATAGTAGCCATAAAAAAGATGGCAAATAGGGGTAGCAAAAGCGCTGCAATAAGATATATAGGTCTTGCCGTTATGCGTTTCAGTTCGCGTAACAGTATAGCTATGTATGGATTATGGGCAGGCTTTATGGGCATACTCTTAATGTTCTTTAAGCGTTACCAATACCGACATGCCTGGTCGGAGATCTTTAATAGGTTTTGTGGGTTTAGCTTTGATTTGGAAGGTGCGCATATCAAAACTACCGGCTTGTTTTGTCGATTTCCATGTAGCATAACTTCCTAATGGACTAATGAAATATATTTTAAAAGGAACCTCCTTTAAAGCTAATGCCGGAATGTCGGCATGAAATATTTCGCCACTTTTAAAATATGGCATATAATCTTCTCTAATGTTGATTACAGCATGAGACTCGGCAATAACCACAAGGTTCATAATAGGGGTTCCTGTTCCCACTAATTCGCCTCTTTTTGGATATATGTTGGCAATTAGTCCATCTTCAGGGGCTGTAAGGTGTGCATCTTTGAGTACTGCTGTAACTTGCCCTACAACACCTCCTGCGGCATTAACCATGGCCTTTGCACTCTCTTTATCTTGCTTTTGTGCTCCGGCAAGAGCTAATTCGTATTGTTGATGTGCTGCTTTCTCGTTGGCCACAGCCGATTCGTAAAGGGTTTTCACCTCGTCCAACCGTTGTGATGTTACCACACTATCGGCAAATAAACGTTGGGTACGTTCATAGGTTATGGAAGCTAACTTTAAGTCCGATTGGCTTATAATCCACATTTGCTTAGCTGTTTCAATAATCTGCTTACGTGTTCCGTCGTCTATCTTTTGGTTTTGATATACGGCCACCTCCCTCATGGCTGCCACCTCTTGATATTTTGCTTCTGCTTGCGGACAGCTTATGACCACCAATGTATCTCCTTTCTTAACACTGTCGCCCTCTTGCACTAAGAATTCTTCTACGCGTCCGGGTAGCATTCCTGAAATACGTACCTCTGTGGCTTCAATATCTCCTTGAAGTACTACAGGCTCATCGCCTAACATGATAATACCAATAACAGAGATTATTAACACAATGATTAATAAGCCACTGAAGGCAATGATTAAGATTTTCTTACTCTTCTCCATATAGAATGTTATTTATTGTCGTTATACTGATATACTTTTCCTTGTTGCATGAACTGATAAAATTGTGCCGGTACCCCGCAAATAGCACATAAGTTCATGAGTGCAACATCGTATTGATAATATGCCATAAGCATGGCAACCTGAATTTTAGCTAGCATGACTTCAGAATCTACCACCTCTAATGATGTGGCCATACCTTCTTGAAATGCCTTTTTTCGCATACGCACAAGTTCATGACTAAGTTCTAAAGTAACCTCTAAGGTGTGAACTTCTTGCAAAGCATTTTCTAATTGCGCATAGAATTTATCTATGCCAACCTCTAAATCAACCGCCATTTTCTGGCGTGTGAGTTCAATGGATTGTTTAGATACCTTGGCTTCCTTAATGTTGTTCTCTCTAATAAGACCATCGAAAATATTCCAAGTGAGTCCTACTCCAACCATAGATCTAGGTACCATATTTTTAGGAATTCCCCACGAATATATGGTTTGTTTACCTATTAAAGCAATTTCCGGTGCATAGGCCGAGCGTCCCATGCGTACTGCATTCATAGCCATATCACTTTGAATATCTAATTTGCGTAGTAAGTGGTTGCTTTCAGTGAAAGTCTTCTTGAAATAGGAAATGGGTGGAAGGGTGTCGCAAATAAAAAGGGGTGTTACAGCTTCTACCTCTGTGCTGTCTAACATAATCACTGCCTTAAAGGCATTTTGAGCCACCTCAAGGTTATCTTGTGCATTGTTGTACTCACGTTTGGCCTCGGCAAGAGAGACTTGCACAAAAAGACGGTCGGCTTTGTTTACCATGCCATTCTCTTGCAAGGAGAGCACCTCTTTATAATGTTGTTCAATAGATTTTACCGTCTTATCGCGCACCAGCACCATTTGATTCCCTAAACGTAAGCCGAAATAGGTGTCGACCAATGTTGCTTGCATGGCAGCGCTGGTTTGGCTGCTGCTCTCTTTGGCTAAATCGACAACCGATTTGGTGATTTTATTACCATAAATACGTTTTAATCCGGTAAAGATGGGCCACACTAAATTAGCATCTATGGTGGCCATTTGGTTTGGGAATAGTTGGTAAGTAAAGGTCTCTTCTCCAATTTGTTTAAATACATTGTGAATATTCTCGTCGGTAATACCATAGTTGCCTAAGAAGTTCTCCATTTTATCGGTAATGGGCTGTAGGTTCTCGGTAATAGAGATGTCGTTGGAGAAGAGAGCATATCCGGCCGTAACATTAAGTGTGGGATACCAAAAGGAAGAGCTTTTGCCATGCTCACTTTTAGCAGCCTCTATCTCTTTATTCGCTATTTTTATGGAGATATTCTCCTTCTGAAGTATATCGAGTGCCTCTTCTAAAGTTAGTGTTATCTTTTTCTGAGCGGCACAAGGCATTATAAGTAATGTGCATAACACACATAGTAGAGTATAAAACAGCTTATTTTTCATAGCATTCACTATTAGATTTGTTCAAGGAGAGATTAAAAATTTCAATATGTTGCTCTGATAATAGGCAAATAAGATGACTTTAGTTTCTCTTCATTTGTAGATACTATTAAAGCCTCTCTATACCAATTTCACTAAGAATAACTACATAGGTATAGCGATAATTTATCTTTTTAAATAGGGCTAAAGTAACTTACTATAATATATTTTTAGCCTCTCCACGAAATAAAAAATAACAACAAGTATGCCATGTGGTAGCTATTTGATTCGTTGTCTTGATGTTAAAGAATGAGTTGAATTGGCATGGAAATATAATATAAAAGGGTTTCCTACTCCATAAAGGTTCATTTTTGTGCGCTTGTTTACAAAAATCAACTAAAAAGAGTGTATCTTTGTCTCAAATATATAGCTGCTGTACCATGAAGAATTATAGAGCATTAACAGAAAAAGAACAAGAACAATTGAAGCAAAATGGTTGTTTTGCCGAGTCGTGGAATGACGTATTGGTGAGCGATGGCTTTACTACCGATAGTCTATATCGGGTTACTTTTTCAGGTTCAGTACGTATTGGTGCTTTGACCAAGAGTTATACACTTGCCGGTGGAGTAGAGGTGAAGGCCTCCATTTGTAATGCCAGGATTCATAATTGTGTCATAGGCGAGGAGGTATATATCAATAATATTCATGGATATTTAGCAAACTATCATGTTGGCAATGGATGTTGTATCATGAATGTGGAGACACTTTATGTGGATGGAGAAAGCAACTTTGGCAATGGTGTACAAGTATCGGTGCTTAATGAAGCCGGTGGTCGTGAGGTGATGATTTACGAGGGTTTAACAGCCCAAACAGCCTATATGTTGACTTTCTATAGACATAATCAGGCTCTAATTCATTTAGCACAAAAGAGTATTGAAAAATTGTGTGAGCTAAAAAGTTCTGCTATGGGATCTATTGGCCAGGGGAGTGTGATTGAGCAGTGTGGTACCCTATGTAATGTAAATATAGGAGAGCATGCTGTAGTAAAAGGCGTGAACCGTTTGAAGAATGGTACCATATGTAGTTCCTTATTGAGTCCTACCACTATTGGACAAGGCGTAATAGCCGATGATTTTATTATTGATGCGGGTGCTCAAGTAACCGATGGCGCTCTATTAGAGCGTTGCTTTGTGGGTCAAGGGAGCGAAATAGGTAAGCAGTTCTCGGCCATTGATAGTCTTTTCTTTGCCAATTGTCAAGCATTCCATGGTGAGGCAACCTCAATATTTGCCGCTCCTTATAGTGTTACACACCATAAGTCGACCTTGTTAATTGGTGGCTACTACTCTTTCTTTAATGCCGGTTCGGCAACCAACCAAAGCAATCACCTCTATAAGTTAGGGCCAACTCTTCAAGGAGTGGTTGAGCGCGGGTGTAAATTCAGTAGTGGTAGCTATGTGATGTGGCCGGCACGTATCGGAGCATTTAGCATGGTTATGGGACGTCATTATAACCACCCGAATAGTGAGGAGTTTCCTTTCTCCTATCTCATAGAAGATGGCGACAGTACTTTGCTCATACCAGGAGTAAATATTCGTAGTATTGGTACCTGGCGCGATGCCGAGAAATGGCAACAACGCGACCGACGTGCCCAAACGGAAAGAAAAGATGTGGTGCAATATAATATGTTATCGCCTTATGTAATGCAGAAGGTGTTGAGAGGTAGAGAGATATTAGAAGATTTTGAAGTCCATGAGAACGACCTTGAAGGAATGGTATATTACAACCATTGCCAAATACCTAAAGCGAAGGTTTTTAGTGGGATAAAGTTTTATAGTGCCATCTTGACAAAATATTTTGGCGATATTCTTTTAGAGCGTTTACAAAGTAAACCCTTTGCCACTGAAGATGAAGTGAAGCGTTTGCTAAAGCCTGCACAGAGAGAATCATATAGTGAATGGGTAGATGTGGCCGGATGCTTAATACCTGAAAGTGAAATGGCTACTATAATAGATAGATTAGAAAAGCAGTTGAATGAATTTACTCAATTGGACGAATGCTTTAAACGCTACTCAACGCGTTATAAAGAGATGGAGTGGCATTGGGTGTATGAGGCTATACAGAATGAGCTCTTCCTTATGTATGGTAAGTTGGAGTTAGAACATTGTATAGAGTTGCTGGAGAATGCAAACTTAATGTGCACCTTCTTAGACGATGCTATAGTGGCCGATGCCTCAAAAGAGTTCTCGCAAATGGCACAAGTGGGCTATGGCATTGATGGCGATGAATCTGTGCGCTTGGACGATTTTAAAGCCGTGAGAGGTAGTTTAGATAGTAATGCTTTTGTGACATACTATAAAGCTAAAGCTCTTGAAAAACGTAATCAACGGCTTGAAATGATAGAACGATTGAGAAAGATAGTGGCAGAGTAATTGATGGATGAAAGGAAAATAAGAGGGGAAAGCATGAACTATTTAGAGAGAATATCGGTACTAAATTATAGGAATATAGCAAGTTGTGAGTTAGGCTTTTCTAAACGCCTTAACTGCTTCTTGGGTAAGAATGGTGTGGGTAAGACAAATCTATTAGATGCTGTTTATTACCTCTCCTTCTGCAAGAGCCATCTCAATGCTGTAGATACACAAGTGATAAGGCATGGTGAAGATTTCTTCATGATTAATGGTACCTATTTTATGAATGGTACAGAAGAGTTTATTTCATGTGCCGTTAAGCGCAGAACAAAGAAACAATTTAGGCGAAATAAGAAGGAGTATGAGCGTTTGTCGGATCATATAGGTTTTATACCTGCAGTGTTAATTTCACCCTCCGACCAAGAACTTATCTCGGAGGGTAGTGATGAACGCCGCCGATTCCTAGATACCGTCATTTCTCAATACGATAAGAGTTATCTCACGGCACTCATTCGCTATAACTCAGCATTACAAAATAGGAATGCTTTGATGAAGCAAGAGCAGGTGCCCGATGCAACAATGCTCGACATACTTGAGGAACAGATGTCTGTGGAGGCAGAGGTGGTCTTTGCTCGACGCACAGCTTTTATTGAAGGCTTTACACCTCGTTTTCAATATTACTATGAAACAATTTCGGGTGGTGAAGAGCAGGTGTCATTATCGTACACCTCGCATTGTCAACGTGGCAAACTCACCGAACTGCTTAAAGAGTGTCGACAACGCGATCATGCCATAGGATATACTACCCGCGGTATTCATAAAGACGACTTAGAGATGCTGATAGGCGACTTTCCAATTAAACGTACAGGCTCGCAAGGACAAAATAAGAGCTACTTAGTAGCGCTGAAATTAGCTCAGTTTGATTACTTGAAACAGAGCACCGGCAAGGTGCCATTGTTGCTATTGGACGATCTTTTTGATAAACTTGATGCCGAGAGGGTAGCACGTATCATTACACTAGTAACCGGCGATGCCTTTGGGCAAATCTTTATTACCGATACAAATAGAGAACATCTAGACGAGTTGATACAACATTTGAATACTGAGTCGCGCATTTTTGAAGTGGATAAAGGAGAGTTTAAGGAACGCTAAATAGATTGTTAAAAGAATAATTTAATATGATATAGTTATGAATGGTTTTAAAAGAGTAGCTTTTATGCTATTTTGCTTTGTGGCTTTATTCTCATTGAATGCACAAGAAGATAGTAGCAGAGGATATATTGTAAAAGTGGGAGAGCAAGCCCCAGATTTTGTTATGACCTTGGATAATGGTGAACGTGTTAAACTAAGTGACCTTCGCGGTAAAGTAGTGATGTTACAGTTTACTGCTAGTTGGTGTGGTGTCTGTCGGAAAGAGATGCCATTTATAGAGAAGGATATTTGGGACAAATATGGTAAGCGTAAAGATTTTGCGCTATTTGGAATAGATCGCGATGAGCCGTTAGAGAAGATAGAAGTGTTGCGTAAAGCTACAAAGGTAACCTATCCAATAGGACTGGACCCCGGTGGTAAGATATTTCAACTATATGCAGAACCCAATGCGGGTATTACCCGTAATGTGATTATAGATCGCGATGGTAAGATAGTTTATCTTACACGACTCTTTAACCATACAGAATTTGAAGGTATGTGCAAAGAGATAGCCCGCTTACTGGATAAATAAGAAAGTGTACCCTTTAGAAATAGAGAGCCGTGTCAGATAATCCGACACGGCTCTCTATTTCTATAATATGTGGTTTACTCTACTGTAACCGATTTAGCTAAATTGCGCGGTTGGTCAACATCGCATCCTTTTGCTACCGCAATATGGTAAGCGAAAAGTTGTAATGGAATAGAAGCAACAATAGGCACTAGGCACTCTTCTGTTTGAGGAATCTCAACGCAGAAGTCGGCCATAGCCTTAACAGTCTCGTCCCCTTCAGTAACGATGGCTATGATTTTACCCTTACGTGCTTTAATCTCTTGAATATTAGAAACGACTTTATCGTACATGCCTGTATTTGTAGCAATTACTACTACTGGCATCTCATTGCTTATAAGTGCAATAGGGCCATGTTTCATTTCGGCAGCAGGATAGCCTTCGGCATGAATATAAGATATCTCTTTAAGTTTTAATGCTCCTTCCAAAGCTACAGGGAAACTATAACCTCTTCCTAAATAGATGCAGTTTGAAGCATAGGTGAACTTTTGAGCATATCTTTCAATCTCGTTATTGAGGAATAAAACCTTCTCTACATGTTCAGGCAAGTGTGCCATCTCATGTAAGATTCTAAGGAATTTCTCCTCGGCAATGGTACCTTTCTCTTTTGCTATAGCAAGAGCTAACATGAGTAATACCGATACTTGACCAGTAAATGCCTTGGTAGATGCAACCCCGATTTCAGGTCCAACGTGAGTATAACAACCACTATGTGTTAAACGCGCTATTGATGAACCTACAACATTACATACACCAAAGATAAATGCACCATGCTTCTTAGCAAGTTCTATCGCAGCAAGAGTATCGGCGGTTTCACCAGACTGGGATATTGCAATAACCACATCGTCGGCAGTGATTACTGGGTTACGATAGCGAAACTCTGAAGAGTATTCCACTTCTACTGGAATACGTGCAAACTCTTCAATGGCATATTTAGCTATTTGTGCAGCGTGCCATGAGGTACCACAAGCAGTGAAGATAATACGTTTAGCATTGAGAAAACGTTCTTTATTATCAATAAAGCCCGACAGAGCAATGTTGTTAAGGTCTATATTTACACGTCCACTCATACAGTGTTGAATGGTTTGTGTCTGTTCAAAAATCTCTTTAAGCATATAGTGAGGGTATTGTCCCTTCTCTAATTCACTTAAACTTATCTCTAGCTCTTTAACCTCAGGGGTTTTTTCTATATCACTAATGGTTTTGATTACTAAATCTTTGCCACGTTCTAATACGGCAATCTCTTCATCTTCTAGGTAAACTACTTTCTTTGTGTACTCTATAATAGGTGTAGCGTCGGAAGCTAAGAAGAATTCATCTTCGCCTATTCCAACGACTAATGGGCTACTTTTACGTGCAGCAATAATGACATCGGGATTAGAACGCTCTACAACTGCTATAGCATAAGCTCCGATAACTTGGCTTAATGCTATCTGAACAGCTTTAAGCAAATCAATATTATGAGCTTTTTTAATATATTCAATAAGTTGTATTAAAACTTCTGTATCTGTACTGCTTTGAAATGAATAACCTTCCTTGATGAGTTGTTCTTTTAATACTGCATAGTTCTCTATAATACCATTATGTATTAAGGCTAACTCTTCCGATTGAGAATAGTGTGGGTGAGCATTTACTTTATTGGGTTCACCATGTGTAGCCCAACGGGTGTGTGCTATACCAACACTACCAGAACAATTCTTGTCTTGAGCAAATTGTTCTAGTTCAGATACCTTACCTTTAGTTTTATAAACACGTAAATCGTTTGAATCATCAAGTAATGCTATACCGGCACTGTCATATCCACGATATTCTAATCGGTGTAATCCCTTTATAAGAATTGGGAATGCTTCACGACCGCCTATATATCCAACTATTCCGCACATATGTATTGTTTTTATGGTTTAAAGCGCAAAGATAATAAATATTAATTAATTTAATTCCCCTTTACACTGTTAATGTTATTGTAATTCAATCTCTTTTGGCATCCCTTTGTAAGTTCTAGGGAACCGGGTCGTAACCACTTCCACCCCAAGGGTGGCATCGTAAAAGACGTTTGGTGCCCAACCAAATACCTTTAATAGGACCATATTTCTTTATTGCCTCTACGGCATACTGTGAGCATGTCGGGGTGAACCGACAACTTGAAGGAAACATAGGCGAGATACTCTTCTGATAAATCCATATCGGAATCAGGAAGATATAATTTATGTATTTACGCATACCAATTGATCTTTTAGTTTGCCAAGTATCTTTTCCATCTTTATCATAACCTTCTCCTGTGTAGGGAGTTGGTTGGTGACAGCGGTGAAACTAACATGCAAAGTATAATCTTGCTGCTCTATTAAGGTGTAAAGCTCTTGCTTTTGTAAGCGATAAGCCTCACGCATGAGTCGTTTAAAGCGGTTTCTATCTACGGCATGCTTGAACTGTCTTTTGGGAACCGAGACGAGTGTTTTAATAGATATGTTATCTTCTTTCTGCACCTTCTTATAGGCAATCAGCATAGGCAATGCTAATATAGACTCTCCGGTTTTTTATAATTCGTCTGTATGTCCCTCTCCGGTTAAA
>CAMTOX010000007.1 GCA_947074225.1 uncultured bacterium | reverse complement strand
GATATTAACACGAGCAAGAAGTGGGGCTAGTATGAAAGCTATAATGAATGTAAAAATACATCTGTATTAGGTAGTGATGGAACTGAGACATTCTTAGAGAAAATCATTAAAGAATGGGATGAAAAGCACAAGGTAAAACACGAATTATAATTAGATAAAACAAACAATTTAAGGGGTATGCTTTAGTAACAAATAAAGGAGACCCCTATTTTTACATCTATATTTCTATGAATACAAAACGACTTGGAGTTATGAAAAGAATAGATTAACAGGGAATAGGTTAAACTTCAGAACATCTTTCTATCTCAGTCCTTCATTACATCAACTTAATAGACTATGATAATAGCACAGTTTACACAAATCATAATAAGAACAAAGAAATAGAGAAGGTTCCTTGCCAAACACCAACGCTGCCGATACCAGCCAAACCCAGCATCTACAAACTCCGCTTCACATTCCATGGGTCCCATCCAAAAATTCTTCTTAAGCAACACTTTGTTTCCCTTATATAAGTCATGTATTGATTTAATGTAAAATACCAGAAGTGGAGTTATTATAATAAGAGATATATAAGCTAAATTGATAAAACCGAGAACAATAAGAATCGTCACAAGGCAAAAAGGCAGGAAAGTAAGAATTAAAGAACAAATAAAATTATCATCATTATACCTTTCACTCATAACCTCGTCGTTATTATCTTCTCTGCGCATTCTATTATTTAAGTAAAACCAATTCAGAGCTAAAGACCCCACAGCAATGGAAATTGCAACTACAGCAATATCAATCGTGCCACTACTCACATACTGCATAGTAATCATTACCAGAGGCCCAACAATAAAAGCAGCCATGCAACTGCCCACATTATAGCGATCGCTAATAAGTGAGGCATGCCAATAAAAGAACCAGCTAACAAAGAGCAGCGCAAAGAGCACTATCATAATCCAACCTCGCTGCCATATCATTACACCTATCATACAGAAGAGCAAGAAAAGAAGAATAAGAATAATAGTCAACAAGGCCTTTTTAGAGTTATGCTTAGAGCTAATCCAATAGTAAATGCCTCTCTGTTCGTATCTATTCTGATATACCAACAAACGGTCGGACGACACACATTGGTACATCTGATAATTATATTGATTTATGAGCAAAATCAATAAATGCGCAATGAAAACAAAGCATAAGGTAATTAACGAGAGTAGCAATGAGAAGTCTGGTTTTAGCGCCGACATTAAAAGAGATAGGGTTGCGGGTAACAAACTACACCAAAAAGAGATAACCGGTGCATTATAAACTCCAAAAGCTTTCTGAGAATGTATCATAGAGAATACTAAATGAAAATATAATAGTGTTTTACAGTATTGACGAAAGTTAAATGCAATTATAATACCAAAGCAATAACACACTAACTACTAATTGTTTAGTACTTTATACATACGCTTACCTATCTGTACCAACAAATATTGATCTCTTGGTAGACCATATATTTTCAAAGACATAGAAGTCACTCTTAAGTGTTGAATCTCTCGCCCATCGACAGTGAATACCTTAACCTCTTTTATCTCACTCCCAATATTTTCTATCGATAAAACATCCTGCTGCCAAGTTAATATACAACCTTGTAATAAATTTAAACCGGTATCAAATCTTGGTGTCAGAGCAACCGGATAGAGATGTAACTCACCACCATAATGCGATACTACAGCGGTTAAGTCATACCTAAAGAAGTTTGAGTAGTGGCCATCCATAGCAAGCAAAACATTCTTCAAGGGTAAAGATACACCTGAAGCATCTAACACATATACCGTATCGTGCTGCACATTTAAGCCATTAAAAAGTACACTATTTGAGAGAGCTACCGACTCCACCTTCACATACCTATTCATCCACTGCTCATTTATAGTTCCTAACAACACCTCTTCAGGAGCAATAGCCTCACCACCATAGTGGCTCTCTATCCATAAAGGTTCAAAATAGGTCTCGTTGCGAGTGTAATTCGCCTTAACAATGCACGATGTAATGATATCGCCATTAACATAGTGAGCATTCATAGTACCCAAGAAACGAAAAGCTATGCTGCCATCGTAAAAGTATGTCAACATACCAGAGTGATAGGTTATCGGTAACTCGCATAGAAAATGGTAATAATAGTCTGTACCATCATGTACAATATCGGCCACAGAAGACATACTATATAACGTATCTATTGCACCGAAATAAATGGTTTGACTTAACACATCGCTCATCTCATATCCGGTTTGATAAGCCAAGCAACGCAAGGTCGTAGTTCGTTTCAACTCTATTGAATCACTATAAACCTCACCATTAAAGAGTGTTGGGAAGGTACCGTTAGTGGTATAAATTAGAGTACTATTAGGAATATCATGTGCTAAAGCTAACTTTAACGGCACATACTGTGCTTTTAAGGGTGAGTTTATCACCTTTGGAATGGGTAACTTCTTTATTGGTTGTCTACCCAAGAAACAGATAGAATCTATGGCTGCAACACGAATACCACTCCCACTATCCACTGAAAGCATCTCAAAGCGCACACGTAAACTATCGGTTACTACAGGCAACATGAAAGAGTAATGTTTCTGCACTGTAGAGAGGAAATAGGTTTGTTGGTATGGATAACTCATGCCACCATTTGTAGAACATGAAAGCACAAGCTTCACTTTTCCTTCGGGAGAGCCAAATGCCATGAAAGAGAGTGCCACCACAGAGTCTACATCAAAATTCTGAATAGCATAGGGAGGGTCATTTACCAAACTGTTGGGCATACGCATCATCAACGACCTAGCACCTCTAATGGTTTGAAAAGAGACCACCGAAGCCCGATTCACCTCCCAATCACTACCACTCACACCCTCCGTATGTATTCCGGAAGAGAGATACCCAGAGGAACTTTCAAAACCTTCATCCTGTTCAAAACCCACGGTATATCGCAACACATTTTGTTGAGGATAATTTGGCACTGTGCTATCATAGAAGCGAAAGGCCACAACTTGTTGCCAAGCATAAACAACAAAAACATATACCTCATGCGCAACGGTGGTTACATAGAGCATTGGCACATCACTATCTGAGCAATCTAAACCATTCAAAGAAGCTGTTAAAGTGGTTATCTCTTGCCAGGTTGTACCATTAGGCACTCTCCCATAGAGTACACCCATACCCTCGCTACTGATAGCAAAGAGGTAGCGCTCCCCTTTTAAAGCAAACTCAACCATTGCACTCTGTAAAACATTAGGTGTAGCATCACTACCATTAGAAACAGAGAGCGTACCATTTCTTTCTAACTTCACCAATATCGGGAGTGTATTAGCGGAAGCACAATAGAGCAAGGAGTCCGACAATACACTGTAACTATATGGCTTTGTACTATCCACAGTAGTAGGTAGCACATATACCATAGCACTATTACTCAGTGGTGTTCCCTCATAAAACATCCATTCACACACAACACCATCTACCACTGAAATAGCTACTAAGCAGCCCTGTTCTAGAGATCCAAAGAAGTAGAGAAAAGAAATAGACTCCGGAAGGGTTATCACTGAAGGAAAGGTAAGTAGAGTGGTACTATCACTACTAAGCTTTATAACAGGAGCCATAACAAGAGAATCGTAACTCAGATAAAAGTAGTTACCGCCTGGTACTACACCAACAATAGGCTCCACCACAACTACTTCACTAAGCATATTTCCGGAAAGCATATCCCATTCCGATATTCTGTTACTGCCATCACTCTCTGTAACGGCTATTACTAACCGCTCTTGCTCTCGGCAAAAAGAGGTATTTGCATTGCATGTACTATCCACTCCATTGGTAGATATCCACAACAACTGCCCCGACGGTTGAGCCAATACTCCGTCGGTAACTAATAGAAAAGCTATTATAATAAATAATTTAATCCGCATTACTACACACCTTACGCCACCACAAACTATTAAAAAGAGAGTAAAGAGAAGCCTCTTCATTTTTAGTGTTGTTTCCTACAAACTCCATCAAGAACTATTCCCTAAATAGAAAAAAGGGAGTGCCAACGGCACTCCCCAAACAATTTAAGAAACATTCATCATTGTTATTTCACAACAACCTTATTTGTTTTATCGCCAACACGTATCAATAATATTTGATCTTGTGGCAATCCATTCAAAGGCATTACACTCTGATCGGCTTTCACTTGTAACAAGCGTTGTCCGGTAACATTAAACACCTCTATCTCTTCGCCTAAAGTTGCAGGTACATAAACCACTGCATCTTTCACGTAGATATTTCCCAAATCAACATCATCAACACCTACACCGGCTGTTACAACCATACTTACCGGATATACTTGAACGGCATTATTGTAAACACTTACAAAACCTACTATGGTAACAATATCGCCTGCCTTATAGGTTCCGGCAATTCTGAAGTTATTACGTACAGTCAATGTATGAGCACCATCCTTCACAGTACCTGAAGTGGTTGCAGAGGTACTAAATGTAAGAGCATTGACAACCTCTACATTCTCAATCTTCACATACATATAGATATCTTGAACAGCAATACTTTGAATATTCTTCACTACTGGATCTACTGGAGTTCCTTCGGTAGCAGTAGGCATTGTCAAATCTATTAATTGACCATTATTCTGATAAGTAACATACTCACCAATAACTCCTGTCAATACATCACCATTAGTATAACTATCTACAGAGTCGCCAAACAATAACAACCAACCAGAACTATCGTGTACATAAACACTTTTAAAGTTTTGGTAAACCACTGTTACCCCATTTACAAGTTTGTAGTAAGAACTATCCACTGCCACTTGATATAGAGATGCAATATCGTCCACCTCTGTAACTACTGGGAATGTATAAACTGCTGTAGCAACATCACTATCCAACATACCCTCTTTTATAGCTATAGCACTTAACGTACAAGTTCCGGTAATAGTAACCATACCTTGATACAAAGTAGAGGTAGCACTTGGAGTAGTACCATCTAAAGTATAATAAATGTCGGCACCTTCGGTATCGCACATAATCATTGTAATAAAGGTCTCTTCATAGTCGCCTGTTGCACGAGTAATAACAGGAGTGTGAACTTTATTCTCCGGTACGTATGTATAGATTTCAGTGGCTATGCTACTATTGGCAACACCGCTCATCATAGCTATTGCTTTCACTGTTGTAGTAGCTTTTGGAACTATAAACGCACCGGTATAAACTGTAGATGTATCGGTCGGATCATCACCATTGGTGGTATAATAAATATCGGCACCCTCGGTAGCACAAGTTATAGTAACAGAGATAGAATCTTCTATAGTTTGACTTGATGGAGTAATTACAGGAGTATATACGCTAGTGGTTTGGCGTATTTTAAAGAACTGAACATTATCTAAATAAACACGTGAAGTAGAAGTTGGTGCAGTTGAAGGTACAGCTACAGTAAACTTAACACGAACATCGTGCAAATTATGATGATGTAAATTATAATTATACGAAGCTGACGAACCAGTCAAAGTAATCATGGAGTCTGAACCATAAGAAGACGATCCGCCGTAACTATATTGAACATTCATATTCAATCCATTTGTACTAGCTGCCAAGAATTTCACGAAAGCAACACTATCGGTATTGAAATTGGTGAAGGTATAACCCAAGCTATCGGATGTTGCACTATACCAACGCATCTGCATAGACTGACTTCCCGATAAAGGAGCGGTTGTAGATGGGCATCCAAAGAATACACCCCATTGAGTGGTATCCGGTCCATAATATGCCAATGGTTGGTTATAAGTTGTGTTTGCTGTAAAGCCCTGTGTAGATTCAAAACCGGTTGTATAAACCTGAATAGTATCGTATGTAGTCTCTAAAGTAATATTTACTGGAATAGTACTTGCCGAGTTATAGAATTTATAACACGATAAACCTATGTTTGGAACAAAGGTATAGATAAAAGCAGTATCGCTAACCACCGTTGCTTGGAAAGCTACATGCGAGGAAGTAGAGGTTGTACTACCCAAATTGGTGCTTTTAGTACCTACTAATACTGCGGCAGCAGGACCTGCTGTAACGTCGTAAATCTTGAAAGCGCCATAAGCAGAAGTAGGAACAACAACATACTCCTTACTGTCCATAGTAAAATAAGCTAAACCACCTACTGGAGCTTCTGCAACATTTAAATCTGTTGAAACATGTGTTAAACTGCTGGTATTGACTAACACTTGCATAGGTTTTTGATTTGCACCGCTAATCCATAATGAGTTGGTACCATAGAAATGAAGGTCGGCACCTGCTGATGCAGTACCACCACGTATGCTATCTATGATAATTGGACTCTGAACAGCAGTAGAGCTAATATTACCCGAAGTACATGGCCAAATAGCAATTTTATCGCCACCCGATACTGAAGCCGAAGCCACATAACCGGTACCACTATTTACCGAACCATAGGTACGTACATAGTCAAAAGTAACATTAGAGAGTGCCAATATGGTATTATTACCGGCACCAGAGTTAGCCACTTGTGCTACAGTATCGCCTTGGAAAGCATACAACTGCAAACAACCCGTTAAACCATTTTTACCTTCAGTGAAATAAGGTATGCCACCGTCTGTGGCAGTTACCGACAATCCGGTTCCACCTGGTACATCTTCACTAGCCATTAAAGTACCTGTAGTAGCATAATAATAATGTAATTTTGGAGATAATGAGTCATTATCTAAAAATATCAACACTTGATTTGTATAGGCCATATCGTTGATATGATTGGAATCATTGCCTACAATAGTTTTATTAACATACACCGAATCTAAATGATAATCGGCAGTGGTTGCCGACAGTGTAACAACCGCCAGCATACATAACATGAAAATGGTAATTCTTTTCATAATAAAATAATTTAAATAAAAAATTAAATAACTAATATAATGATAATCAAATCAAAAGTTCATATTCAGTAAAAAATGAGTGTTTGAACAGATCAATACACATCAATACCGATGGTTAAACAGATTGGCAATCATAACATGTGGAATAGAATCTTAAATAGAAATTCTAGAATAGAACACCTTGGTGCTTTAATTGGTATTATTAAACAACTCTTTATGTGAGCATAATAGTTCGTCAATCTCTATTTTACATGAATTAAAATGGTTCATTAAAACATTCAACACAAATAAGATACAAATGAAAAATCCACTAAATAACATCTCTTTAGGCAGATTCTTTTACCTATTTTGTAAATACGTTTTACTAACAATGTATTGCAAATAGGCTTCATGTGCCAGTTTTGCTCAACCATAGCATCTTATTAAACATCATACACAACATGTTATAAATACTTTATCTAAAAATTAATGCATTACAAAAACAGTAATAGATTATAGCTCTAAGGTTTTTCTCTTCTTTATATAGAACCCATCATAAATAGTTCTATCATTCATTTGCTTATAATATTACTCATAGATAAAGCACAGATGCTTCTATACAGTTCCATATTCAAGAACACAAGAAATAGACTATTGAATTTAATATTCATGAAATAGAACCAAACAACTACTATACCACCAAATATCAATTTTCAATGTATTAATTAAACAATTGTTGTCTAAAATGAATAAATTAGAACAAAAGTGGTCGTTAACACACAAAAAAATCCTCAACTCATTATCTCTAAAAGAGATATAAGTTGAGGATTGAAACTTAAACAACTATCTAATAACCTATCTTTAACACTTAAACTAGAACTCTTAAATGGTTAATGATTATATGGAAACAGCATATCAACCATGTTTAATGAAATATTTCATTGAGTCGCCCCTTCTGCTTTAGCAAGAACTAAAGAAACAATGCAAACCAATAAGCACTACAAAAACACACTATTCTACTTTAAGTTAACCAGTTATTTATTAATTTCCAGCCATAATATTAGTAAGTCTATCCCAATGGTTTGCTACTTGGTATGTGCTTACACTACCTGCAGGAACATAAACCGGCATGCCACGTTGATCGCTTTCAAAAGTGTCGTAGAAAATTTCAGGAGGCATTTGTGGTAAGAAGGTAATAGAGTTCAACCCTGAACAATCTTTAAATGCACGACCACCAATTCTTACTACCGATGCAGGAATGGTCAATGTGGCAAGAGAGCTACATTTTTGGAATGCACCGGCACCTATACGTGTTACGGCATTTCCCAAATTAATATTGGTTAATGAAGTACAGCCACGGAAAGCACTTGCACCTAAATAAACAACACTATTTGGCAAAGTAACATTGGTTAATGCTGTACAACCTTGGAATGCACTTCCTCCAATATGAGTTATTCCATAATCTAAAGTTACTGAGGTAAGTCCATAGCAATCGTAAAATGCCATATTACCAATATAAGTTACATTTCCAGGAATAGTAACCGAAGTTAAGCCACTACAATTAGCAAATGCTTGTGGAGAGATACGTGTAACGGTATTCAACACAATGAAATTCCCAGTTAAACCGGCAGGGCAACAAATAAGAACAGTAAGATTTTGATTGTAAAGAACGTTGTTTACCGAAGTGTAATAGACATTACCCTCTTGAACAATTAAACTTGTTAAACTTGTACAATCTGAGAAAGCGCCATAGCCAATTTGCATCACATTATTAGGAATCACAATAGAGGTCAAGCCGGTACAACCTTGGAAGGCATTCTGACCTATATATTGCATACTATTAGGAAGTGTAATAGAGTTTAATCCACTACAATCGGCAAAAGCATAATCGCCAATACTGGTTACACTGTAAGGTATAATTACAGTAGTAACACTATTACAATACTGAAAAGCGCCATCGGCAATTCGAGTCACAGTGTAAATCTCTCCATTAAATGGTACTTCAAAAGGTATCTCTACAATACCAAAATATTCTGCTGCGTTACTTACCACCTCAACAGTTAAGGGTTGAGCATTTATGGTAACACTATACGCAATTCCATTTTGTTGGAAAGTTTGAGCCATGGCTCCCATAGTTAATGTTATCAACGCAAATAACAATACAATTCTTTTTTTCATAATAAAATAAGGTTTTAAATGAATACTCATTTATTTATATTAGTTTGTTTATTAATATTCCTCCATGGGTTCATAGCATCTTTTTCTGAACAATGTTAGAACTCATATTTTAATGCAAGCCTCGTTCCAAATCTTTTTTTTGGATTCTACTATTATACGTCAAATCATATACCAACTCATAATTGGAGAATGACAAAAACAGATATTACATGGCAAATGGTTCTCACATCACAATTATATTCATAATCTTCTAAACAAATTTCATTCCGTATTTTAACAATGACACCGTTTATAAAAGCATGGAAAGGGTTAGAGTGGCAAAATAAGGCATTGAAATAGATATTCAACAGCTCCTTTTGTACCATCAACTTGCTACCGAATAGGGAACAAAGTCGAACCAAAGTCGAATCAAAGTCGGATATAGCATCCGAATTTGGTACGACTTTGATAGCTTTTTAAGGGAACTTTGTAGGCTATAAGCATAAAATCACTCATAACTATATATTTCATCTAAATAGATACATTTTTAGTATATATTGTTGTAATAATTTATTAAATACTAAAGATTCATTATCTTTGTAGTTTAGAATTTATAAATTTCAAATAATGATAAAAAGTAAAAAGATTTTTGCGTGGGCATTCACATTAGTTATGTCAATAACGCTCAATGCTCAGGAAATTCAAATGCCAGCACTTTTTGGCAATGGCATGGTATTACAACAACAAACCTCGACGCCTATTTGGGGATGGGGAAAAGCCGGCGACTCAATTTATGTGGTGGGAAGCTGGAACAGAACAGATACCATGCGTGCTAAAGTAAACCCTTTGGGAGAATGGGAAACAGAGATTCCTACAACAGTGGCTGGCGGACCCTATAGTTTACAGGTAATAAATCATTACAAAGGGGTGGAACACACCATAGACACCGTGTGGTTGGGCGAAGTTTGGCTTTGCAGCGGACAGAGTAATATGGAGTGGAGTTTTGAACAAGGGGTAATCAATGGCGATGCCGACAGAGCAAACGCCGATTATGCCAACCTACACATTTTTAGAGTGCCACGACAAGCGGCTAAAACACCTCAAAACGATGTGAGAGCAAGATGGAAAGTGTCGTCGCCAGAGAGTGTCTTTACATCAAGCTGTATAGGATACTATTTCGGACGTGCCGTCTCCGAGCAACTCAATGTGCCGGTAGGTATTATCTCTACCGCTTGGGGAGGCACACCGGCAGAGGTGTGGGTAAATGCCGACACCATTGCCAATGATACCCTATTGGCAAATGTGAGAAGCGACCAATGGGACTACTGGCCACGAGAACCCGGAGAGGCCTATAACCAAATGATAGCACCACTCATTCCTTTTAAAATAGCTGGATGTTTATGGTATCAAGGAGAGAGCAACCACCAGTTTGCCGAACTTTATGGACACCTTATGAAACTATTGATAAACAATTGGAGAGAAGAGTTTAATACTCAGTTCCCGTTTTACTATGTACAGATAGCTCCTCATACCTATATGAGTGAACGAAACACCCCGGCATTGCTTCGCGAACAACAAGAGAGGGTGCAATATGAGTTAGAAAATTGTGGAATGATTAGTGTGCCTGAGAATATTCCTAACAAACGCGATATTCACCCACGCGACAAACGCTTGGCAGGAGAGCGCTTAGCAGCTATGGCATTAGAGCGTCATTACAACAAAACGTGGAAACCTTACCTTAGCCCGGCATTCCAAAGTGCTACATTTGCTGGAAATAAAGCCATTGTAACATTTAAATCGCTCAATGGTAAGCTTCAAGTGAAAGGAGATAAAGTGGAAGGTGTAGTTGCTTCTACAGGAAATGGAGAGTGGAAAGAGGCAAAGGCAGTAGTGAAAAACAATAACCTTATTGTAACTTTGCCTAAAGGCGAAAAAATAGTGGCCGTGCGTTACTGCTTTGACGACGACACTATTGGCAACTTATACAGCGGAGAAATGATTCCGGTATTGCCCTTTAGAACAGACAATTATAACAAATAAGAGGAGTGCAAACAGTTGGCTAGGCATAGCATTGAAACAACACTATATTTAGATTCAGCACCATTTTTCAACCAAAAAGTGGTGCTGAATCTCGTTTTAGTTCGGTACAAAAAATGATAATATAGCTACAACTTTAGGCCATAACACCTTCCATTAGCTTATGTTATCAGTTATAAAGAGATGATTTGGCAATAAATGACTATCTTTGTGAGTTAGAATAAAAAGAAAAGATTATGGAAACAACACGACAAGAGAAGATTTCTCGATTATTACAAAAAGATTTAAGTGAACTATTTTTACACTATGCACGTGAACATCAGGGCGTATTGATAAGTGTGTCGGAAGTGCGTGTAACAACAGACCTTAGCATAGCACGCGTCTATTTAAGCATTTTCCCTACTGCTAAAGGTGAGGAGATGTTAGAACAGATTGTAAAAGATACAAAATCAATACGTTTTGAGTTAGGTAAATTAGTGCGTCACCAGCTACGCATAGTGCCTGAACTTACCTTCTTTAAAGACGATTCAATAGATAAGTTAGAACATATTGATACTATCTTAAATGCCGTAAAAGAGGGCGAGACAGAGTAATATTGTTTTAAAACCACACCAAGAGAGAGACCAATGAACCTACGATTTTTGTTTTTTATTGCACGCCGTTATCTATTCTCGAAAGAGAAACAACATGTTATTAACCTCATCACTGCGGTTAGTATGATAGGTGTTGCCATAGGAACCATGGCGTTGGTTATTGTGCTTTCAGTATTAAATGGTTTTGAATCGGTGGTTAAAGACTCCTTCAATAACTTTGACCCCGAACTACGCATTGAGGCGGCAGAGGGAAAGACCTTTGCCATTAACGATAGTAATGTTCAGTTATTACGTCAAATTCCTGAAGTAGCACTCTTCTCGCAGGAGCTTCAGGAGATGGCACTGCTAAGTTTAGACGATCAGCAGATGCCCATACGTGTGAAAGGAGTGGACCGTGAGTTCTCCAAACTCACACGTATTGACACGCTCATACTGAGCGGCTCCTTCGACATTCATAGAGAGTACGATGTGAGGGGAGTTATTGGTGTGGGAGTAGCCAATAAGTTCCATGTGGGAGTAGATTTTAACACACCCATGCAGTTATATGCCCCACGACGCAGTGTGCGCTTCAATGCTGCAAGACCCGACCAGGCGTTTCTACAACGCCCTTTTGTGGTGTCGGGACTATTTGCGGTGAATCAACCACAATACGACGAAGAACTAGTGATTCTGCCCATTGCCCTTGCACGTGAACTCTTTGAGTACCCTGATACCATTGTAACAGCACTATCGCTAAAGATGAATAATCCGCAAGAGATTGCTTCCGTAAAAGCGAAAGCTAGAAAAATATTAGGAAAAGAATTCTTGGTGTTAGACCAATATGAACAACAGGAAGACTTCTACCGAATCATGCAAATTGAAAAGTGGATTACCTTCTTAATTCTGGCCTTCATTATTCTCATTGCAACCTGCAATGTTATTGGGTCGCTCTCCATGTTAATGATTGATAAGAGTAGTGATATTGAACTATTCAAGAGCTTAGGGGCAAACAACAAACAACTTCGTACTCTATTTCTTATTGAAGGATGGATGATTACCGCTATTGGAGCGCTAATTGGTTTGGCCTTAGGAATTATTATTTGCTATATACAAATGGAGTGGGGAGTTATTAAAATGGGTAATGGATTCTTGGTACAATCCTATCCGGTAGTGCTTAAATGGGGCGACTTGGTGGCCGTTTTCTTCACTGTTTTAGCTATGGGATTTTTAGCTGCCTACTACCCTGCAAGTTTAATTGGCAAAAAACAAGATAAAAAAAGAGCTCGGCAATGAAACATCATATCGCATATCTCATCTTAATTTGCTTCTTAGCACTCACCGGTTGCGAGAATGCCAAATTGGAATCGCTCTATTTGAGTCATCAAGAGCTCACCCTACAAGTGGGCCAAGAAGTGACTGTAGAGGTAATACATATCCCCTTAGAGGCTACCCCAAATAACCGTGTGAGTTGGAAAACGAGCGATTCACAAGTTGCTACAGTAGATAGCAAAGGAAAAATTACTGCCGTATATACCGGCAGTTGTGTCATCACAGCCTACTGTGGCACCATAGAATCTAAATGTAGTGTCACGGTATCGACCGTTTATTACGACCTTGAACTTACGCAAGGTTTAGGATATATTTATGGCGATGCCGACCAGATAGGAGCCAACCACCTCATTATCCGTCTACTGGACAAAGATCTACAGATAACAGAAACAGGCGATATAACTGGTAACGGCTACTTTATGAACATTGAAATGAATGTACCTTTTGATCGTAACACCCTACCAAGTGGAAGCTATATATCGGCCACCAATGCCATTGTAAACAGCTTCTTGCCTGGCGAACTATATGAGATTGAGGGAAGCTACTATGCCGCCGGAACCTATATGGGATACTATGGCGATCAAGGATTAAGCGCTGCATTTGTCGACAAAGGACTTATGCAGGTAAACTTTGATGGCAGCAAACATAACATTACCCTCTCAATGGTAGGGAAAAACTATGAGGTAATTACTGCCACCTTTGAGGGCACCATACCTTTTACCGACCGTAGCGAAGGCAACAACGTAGAGATTGTAGAGTTCTTAATAGACACTTGCCACCTATTCAACTATGCCGACAGAGACAATGTAGGACTAAATGTAGTGCGCATGCAACTCTTTAACAAGCGTGGAGATATGATACGATTAGATGGCTACGTACCACTAAGCATGACCGATACCTTACCTGTGGGGACCTATAAATTGGGCGAAACAGGCGCTCTGCCATATAGGCTCATTCACGGCGACCCACAAACTTTAGATGGGTGCTGGTACAATGGCCCGCAGGGGATGCAACTTCTCAGAAGCGGACAAATTATTGTGGGTCGAGACAACACTAACAGAATGACCTACAAATTCTCACTTTACGACAGTAAAAAACGTTTAATACAATCCATAGACGAGATAGAGAAGATGAGATCGGAAGAGCACACGTCTGAACTCCAGTCACATTCAGAAATCTC
>CAMTOX010000006.1 GCA_947074225.1 uncultured bacterium | reverse complement strand
ACGAGATTTCTGAATGTGACTGGAGTTCAGACGTGTGCTCTTCCGATCTATTATCGCTCAACACTGTTGCCCATACATTAGGGGCAGCCGGAGTAGGAGCCCAGGCAGTGGAACTCTTCGGTAACGCCTACTTTGGTATTATTTCGGCCATACTAACCTTTTTAATATTGGTTCTCTCGGAGATTATTCCTAAAACCATTGGTGCTGTTTATTGGAAACAATTGGCTCTGCCAGCGGCAAGAGTCATTCGTGTTTTAATCTTCATATGTTACCCTCTAGTGCTTCTCTCAGAGCTTATTACCAAGGTATTTACAAAAAAAAGAAGCGAAGCAACCTTGAGTCGTGAAGAGTTATCGGCCATAGTAGAGACAGCCGGTAACGAGGGCGTATTTAATTCTAAAGAGAATAAAGTAATTCAAAACTTGATGAAACTAGATTATGTTACCGTGAAAGAAGTCATGACACCAAGAATTGTTACCATTACTGCCGACGAGAATGAAACCCTTGAGGAGTTTTTTAGCGATAAATCTTTCCGTCCCTATTCGCGCATACCCATATACGAAGAGCATCCAGAAAATATTACCGGATATGTCTTATCTAAAGAGGTTTTAGAACAGTTAAGTGAAGATAAACTTTACATAAAACTCATAGATATTAAACGCGAAATTATGATTGTGAACGAAGATCAATCCATATCGTACACCTGGGAAAGAATGTTAGAACATAAAGAGCATATTGCTTTAGTGGTGAATGAATACGGTACATTTGAAGGCATCATAACTATGGAAGATGTAGTTGAAACTATCTTTGGGCTTGAAATAATGGACGAAAAAGATACAGTGCCCGATATGCAGAAACTGGCAAGGGAAAAATGGAATGAACGCATGAATAAATATAAACATATTTCAAACACCACTTCTAAAGAGAAGAGAGAGTAGTGAAACCAAATAGCGAAGTGGGGTAGATGCCAACCATGGTTATCGACCTAAATAGAGGTAAATTCATAGAGGCAAAGTGCCTATTAAGAGCATACATAGAGGAACCAAAGAGGAACCAAATTCGATTCCTAGTAATCGAATTTGGTTCCTCTTTGATTCCTCTTTAATACGACTTTGAAGGTACTTTGAAGAAAAAAACAATGGCTTAAACCATAAAAAGCAGTAACCTTGAAAAGAAGATAAATGTTGACCATAGATACAATTGAAATTCACAAATAATCTCTATCTTTGGGACAACTAATTTTATCTTCTCCAGATTTCATATTTCAGAAGATACTAAAACAGAGAAATAACTTAATCTTAAAATCATATTGAATATGTTTACACCCGAAATTTACAAGCAACGTCGCGAAGCTTTGATGTCGCAAATGAAAGGGGGAGTGGTACTTTTTATGAGTAACAACGAAGCCTCAATGAACTATAAGTCGAACGTATATCGCTACCGTCAGGATAGTTCTTTCATCTATTTCTATGGTCAACAATTGTCTGGTTTAATGGGTATTATAGACCTTGACCGCAATAGAGATATTCTTGTAGGCGACGATTATACCATGGACGATATTATTTGGATGGGCCCTCAGCCTACCATGCAAGAGCTAGCAGGCCAATGTGGCATTACAGATACCATGCCGATGGCCGACTTGCCAGCCTACCTTCAACGTGCTCAGACAGAAGGACGCACCATTCACTATTTACCAACTTACCGCGATGATCAGAACTTACTCATTAGCGAGATGCTTGAAATCTCAGTGAAGAAGGTACGCGAACATGCCTCACAAATTCTGGTCGATGCCGTAGTAGCACTACGCAGCGTGAAGCAACTAGAAGAGATTGCTGCCATAGAAGAGGCTTGTAATATTGGAGTGCGCATGCATAAAGCAGTGATGGAGAATTGTAAAGCAGGCATGGTAGAACGCGAATTGGCTGGATTGGCCGAAGGTATTGCATTAAGCTATGGACAAGGCGTCTCATTCCCTGTTATTCTTTCACAAAATGGACAAACATTACACAACCCTTATCACCATTTAAAACTCAATAAAGGACGTTTATTATTGGTCGATATGGGCGCTGAAGCTACTTCAGGATACTCTTCGGATTATACACGTACCATTCCGGTAAGTGGAAAATTTACCGACAAACAAAAGGCAATATACAATATTGTTTTAGAAGCTAACGAAGCAGCCATAAAGATGGCACGCCCCGGCATACGCTATTGGGATGTACACGTTAAAGCCACTACTATCATTGCCGAAGGATTAACAAAATTGGGATTAATGAAAGGCGACCCTATTGAAGCTACAAAAGCCGGTGCACACGCTCTATTTATGCCTCATGGATTAGGACATATGTTGGGATTAGATGTACACGATATGGAAGGTTTAGGCGAAGATAATGTAGGATATGACTGCCAGACGAAACGTAGCGATATTTTCGGGCACCGCAGTTTACGTTGTGGGAGAGAACTAAAACCTGGATTCGTGTTGACCGTTGAACCTGGCATCTATTTTATTCCAGAACTTATACAACAGTGGGAAAAAGAGGGTAAGCATACTGAATATATTGACTACAAGAAGTTGAAAAGCTACTTTAACTTTGGTGGAATACGTATTGAAGACGATATCTTAATTACCGAACAAGGTTGCCGTGTGCTTGGTAAACCGCTGCCTAAAAGCGTTAAAGCCATTGAGAAATTAATGAAAAGGGCACAAGAAGCTTAAACAAAAAAGTATGAAAGTATTAACCGTTAAGATGCTTTATAAAGAATAATGATTGCGTAATAAATTATGAAACAAACATATAGCAAATATGGTTAATGCCTTCTCTTATTAAAAGGCATTTAAATAATTCACTATAATACACTATAATCAAACTCCTATTTATTTATATAATAGGAGTTTGATTTTTATCTACCATCATAAACCTGCTTTCACTGTATATTATTTACTGCCAAAACAATCTGTAATAAATAGAGTTTATAAGAAATTATTGATTATTTTTGCATAATTAAAATATAACCATTCATAAATCTAACAAATACCAAACAAACCATTAAATGAGAATTAAGATTTTACGCCCATTAAGTTATGCCATTTTCATGGGCACTTTATTACTTAGTGCAGGGTGTAACCCTATTGAAGAAGTTCCTGGTGAAAATAACACCACCAAACCTACCACTTATACTTCCGACTATCTTTTTGATATTGATGCTATACCAGAGATTAAGCTCACTGTGGAGCTTGACGATTGGAATAACCTGTTGCGAATGTACGATATTAATTACCTCAATAAGGAGTTAATACCAGCTCACTTTACCTTTGTGAAAGGCAGTGAGGTTTTTGAGTTGGACAGTATAGGTATTCGCATTCGCGGAAACACTTCACGACGCAGACCCGAAGGGAATACTGGAGAGATGCACAAGGCCGGCCAAACCAATTGGCACCATGCTCACTTTGCATTGCGACTTGATGAATTTATTGAGAAACAGAAGTTCTGTTCGGTTGATCGTTTTAATTTGAAATGGCATAAAGACGATCCTAACTATTGTCGAGAAATCTATTGCTACGATTTATTTAAACGCTATGGAGTGTGGAGCGCTCCTCGTGCGAGCTATTGCCGACTCTCGTTACATATTGTAGGCGATGAACAACCGGCTTATTATGGCGTTTATGTGCTTTTAGAAGGGGTACATAAAGATTTCTTAAAATATAGAGCAGAACAAGGACATTTGCCGGGAAAAAATGGGAACCTATGGAAAGCCTCTTGGGGAGCTACATTGGATGATGCCAATAGTAACAATATGGGAGTGGAAGATATTAAAGCCCATGGTAATGGCTCTAAGAGTTATATTTACGACTTAAAGACCAATAAAACCGCTTTAAGCGATGCAAAACTGCAATTGCAGACTTTTATAAACGAACTCAAGAAGTTGCAAAGCAGCCAAGTAAAAGCGTGGGCAGAGGAGCATATCTATGTAGAAGAGCTTTTGAAAGCTTATGCCGTAAATGTCGTGGTAGGGATGTGGGACGATTATTGGAACAATAGTAATAACTTTTACTTCTATTTTGACGAATCGGGCAAGTTTCTTTTTATTCCTTACGATTACGACAATACTTTAGGAACCTCTGAACTAATGGAGAATAGTGGCACACAGAATCCACTACGTTGGGGTAATATGGATGCTCGACCTCTAATAACACAACTCTTAAAGGTACCAGAGTTTAATGATCTCTATAAAAGTTATTTGGCAGAATTGGTAAACGATTTTGACCTCTTTCAATATTCAGGCTCCTACAAACGTATTGTGAATTGGCAAAACATGATAAAACCTTATGTAGCTAACGATACCAATGAGGATATGGAGATTAACGACTATCCGGCAGGGTGGGGCAATTGCGATTTCTACCGTCTGCGCACGGGCAATGACAAAGGAGGCAGCGATGGCAAAGCCAATTTCTTTTTAACCAAACAGCGAGTCATTAACGAGCTATAAAAAAGAGGCGTTCTAACTAGTTTAGAACGCCTCTTTTTTTATTCGCCAATAATTGTTGCTACCAACTTACGAGGCGATGCATGTTCTCTAAACTCGCATAGATAGAGGCCTTGCCATGTTCCTAAATTTAAACGGTAATTACTTATGGGCACCGTAATAGAGCTACCCACAAGAGTAGATTTAGCATGTGCAGGCATATCGTCATCGCCTTCGTAAATATGTGTATAGTAGCGTTCGCGCTCCTTGACCAAATGATCAAAGATGGCATCTAAATCCGTACGTACATCCGGATCGGCATTCTCATTAATAGACAAACCTGCCGAAGAGTGTTTAATAAATAGATGCAATAGACCTTTCTCTGGAAGATTCCCCAATTTTGAAGTGACTAAATGGGTAATAAGATGAAAACCTTTATGACATGAAGGTAATTGAAATTCAATTTGTTGTATCATTGTTTACCGATTATATAGAGTGAATATGTAATATTTGAGGAGTTAAAATAAACCTATACTGCTAATGTAACTCTGAAAACGCATGTTATTGTTGTATGTTTTTTGCATTTAAAAGGAGTCAATGCCCTTAATAGGAGAAGATGAATGGCAAATTGAGATGAAAATATTCAATCAATACCAATAGATTCACCAAGAAACATTAAATCTCTTTCTAATTTAAAATAGATTATTAAAACACCTTGTTGTGATAAGCAAATATCGTAAAAACCATTGAATCTGAAAGTATGATTCTAAATTAATTAAGAGTATTTTCTATATTTTGAATCTATTTGTTTGGAGATAAGAAAATAATATTATTTTTGTAATTAATATAATTTATATAAGTATCTATTTTAAAATTAAATCATCTATGAGATTTGTTCATTAAGAACTGTCCGATTTAAGAAACTGGTTTCACCAATTCCCTTTTGAGTAGTTCAAATAACCAATTAATAAATCAATATTGGCATATAAGTACGTAGATTTTTCTTCTCTCAAAAATAAGTATAACACTCAATAAACAGTAAAAGAGAAGATAAAGATAGATCTACGTTACAGTAGAGATATAAAATTATTCCATCTAAATTGAACTCCAATGAAAGAGTTCATTATTTAGAACTCCTCTTTATAATTTACCAGTTTCATGGCAGTTAAGAGGAGATACAAGAAAGTATATTAATCAAGTCGATAGAGAGAGCTCAAAAAAGGCTCTTGTCGGCCATAAAAACATAAACTAATATGAGTAACTTAAAAACCACCTTTGCCGGATTGGAATTAAAGAATCCAATCATTGCAGCTAGTTGCAACCGTACAAATAGCGTAGAACATATTCAAGAGCTTGCTAATGCCGGTGTTGGAGCCGTAGTATTAAAATCATTATTTGAAGAGAATATAGTTAAACAAACCGATAGTTATATTGACGATAGCACCTATACCGAAGGATTAGACTATTTACAGCTCTATTTAAAGAACCATGCTTTAGATGAATATATAACCCTTATTAAGGGATGTAAAGCGGCTTGCGACATTCCAATCATAGCAAGTATAAACTGTTGGAACATTGGCGAATGGGTAGAGTTTGCTAAACTAATAGAAGAGGCAGGTGCCGATGCTTTTGAACTCAATATTATGAGCGTACAAACCGAGATAGACTATGTATATGGGAGCTACGAACAGACCCATGTAGATATTCTTAGAGAGATTCGTAAAGCGGTGAAACTACCCATCATTATCAAGTTGGGATCAAACTTAACAAATCCGGTAAGTTTAACATATAGACTTAAAGCAGAGGGTGCCAACGCCGTTGTAATGTTTAATAGAATGTATCAAACCGATATTGACGTTTATAAATTGGATTATGTTCCCGGACATGTGCTAAGCAGTGAACAAGATTTAGCATTACCACTACGCTGGATTGGTATAGCCTCAGGGAAAGTAAATAGCATAGATTATGCACTTTCAGGTGGGGTACACTCACCGGAAGATATTGTAAAAGCAATTCTTGTTGGTGCTAGTGCTGTAGAGATTTGCAGCGTGCTCTATCAAGAGGGTAATGCTTGGATAGGTAAAGCATTGGAAATGATTGGCGAATGGCAAGATAAACTCTCGTATCTTGGCATAGAAGAGTATAAAGGTAAATTTAGTTGCAAACATCAAGAGGGCGAAGAACGATTTAATAGAACTCAGTTCCTAAAATATTTTGAGAGTTTTCAAAAATAGGCAAGACTAGTGAAATTTCATAACAATCTGGTTTTTGAACTCCTTTTTTCTATTTAGTTTACATTAATAGTTAACTACTTATGTCATAATAGATATAGTTGTAACTTTGCAATGTAAAACAATTAGACAAAAAATTATGTTGAGAAAACAACTATTGGTTATACTATTAGCACTGGTTGCAGTGGGTAGTGTAATGGCTCAAGGAAAGCATGAAATGAAGAATATGCGAGTAAGTTTTGAGGCTACAGACTATCGTAATTCACGTTCTATTGAGAAAGTAACCTCAGGTAGCAAAAACTACATTAAAGGAATTGACAGTAAGTATAAGGATAAAGAGACCAGTAGGTTATTACAACCTTTTGTAGATTATAACTTCATAGCCAAATCATTGGGTGGAGAGTTTGAAGTTACTGTAACTTATAAGATTGACAAGAAGATAGCAGGAAATAGTGTTAAACTTACTCTAGGTGTAGACGAACTGCCTGTACAAGAGCTTGAATTAAAGAATAGTGCACTCACAAACCGTGCTCGTGCCACCTTCGATGTCAAGCTTCTAAGAGGTAAAACACATCTCTTAAAAGTGTGGCTGCCTACCAAAGGAGTATTGATAGAAAAGTTTGAAATACGCCGTAAAGTTTTTGGAAGCACTAAAGACGATAGTCAAGACGAAGATTAATATTCTTTTTAATATATGAAGAGGGGATGAGAACCATAAGTTTTCATCCCCTCTTCATATATCATCTATTTTGCTTATAACTTCTTATAGCATACTGCCACCCAATCGTTGTTGGTCATCACCTCTTTTTGCTCCATTCCAAGAGATATTGCTTTTGCTTTAATGAGTGGTAAATCTTCCGAATAGAATCCACTCATCATAAGTTTTCCTCCTGCTTCTATGGCATTATAGTATTTATCCATATCTTGAATAAGAATATTTCTATTGATATTCGCCATTAACAAATCACATTTTTTATCGGCCAGTAGGTTGGCATCGCCCAAAGCCACTTGAATGTTATGAATGTTGTTAGCAGCAATATTATCAATGGCGTTTTGTTGCGACCAAGGGTCGATATCGACTGCGAAGAGTTCTTTGGCACCGCATAAAGAAGCCATTATAGCCAATACTCCAGTGCCGCATCCCATATCAATAACGGTTTTTCCATGTAAGCTCATATCCATTAATAGGCTCACAATCATGCGTGTGGTCTCGTGCGATCCGGTTCCAAAAGCTTGTCGAGGGTTTATAATAATGTCGTACTTGTACTTCTTATCTGGCAGACGCTGTGCACTATGTATACAGCAATGTCCTCCCACTACTATCGGTTCAAAATAGTTATCTTCCCATACTTGATTCCAGTTCTGATCTTCAATCAAATCTGTTCTATAAGTTATCTGTGCCTCTCCAGGCAATTCGTCTAACACAGGTTGAATCTGTGCAGCATCGAACAAGGATTCTGGACAATAGCCAATAATACCTTGTGTGGTCTCTTCAAAACTCTCAAATCCAATCTCACCAAGAAATGAGGCCAAAAGATCGGCAGTATACTCCTCTGCATTGGCTATTCGGAAGGTTACTTTGATATAATTCATAACGATACAGATTATATTGTGAAACAAAAAATAGCCTATTTCACCTATTTAAAGGGTGAGATAGGCTATTGATAATATTATGCTATGGTTTCTAAGGCTTTGCGCACACGACGTAAAGTCTCTTCTTTTCCTAGTAGTGCTGTTATCTCAAACATATGAGGTCCTTTGAGAGCTCCAACCACCGATAGACGGAAAGGATTCATTACAGCCCCTAAATTATAGCCTTGCGATTCACACCATGAGATTACCATTTTCTCACTCACTTCAATAGAGTTAAACTCTTCATCTGAAAGTGTTTCAATGTAATTCACTAAAGCATTAAGTAAATTAGGGGTATCTTCTTTCCAACGTTTCTGAACGGCTTTCTCATCATAACTTTCGGGAGCTAAGAAGTAGAAATAACATTGATCCCAAAATTCACTTACAAAGCTACAACGCGATTTTATTAACCCAATAATGGTAGCCAATTTTTCAGCATCGCACTCAACACCTTTTTCTTTTAGAGTAGGCATAAAGCGTGTAGCTAAGTTATGGTTGTCTCTTTTCTGAAGGTAGATGTGGTTAAACCATTTTCCTTTCTCGTAATCAAATTTAGCACCACTGCGGCTACATTTCTCAAGACGGAATAGTTGAATCATCTCTTCCATACTCATTATTTCCTGATCGTTACCAGGATTCCAACCTAATAATGCTAAGAAGTTTATTACTGCTTCTGGGAAATATCCGCTCTCACGATAACCAGAAGAGATCTCTCCTGTTTTAGGGTCAGTCCATTGTAGAGGGAAAACCGGGAATCCTAATCTATCGCCATCTCTCTTACTTAATTTACCATTACCATCTGGTTTAAGCAATAATGAAAGGTGTGCAAATTGCGGCATGGTATCTTCCCAACCAAAGAAACGGTAAAGTAAAACGTGAAGTGGGGCAGAGGGTAACCACTCTTCGCCACGAATAACGTGACTAATTTCCATGAGATGGTCGTCTACAATATTGGCAAGGTGATAAGTTGGCAAGTTATCTGCCGATTTATAGAGCACTTTATCGTCCAATATTGAAGAGTTTACATGTACGTCGCCACGAATAATGTCGTGTACAACAATCTCCTGATTAGGGGTAATCATAGCGCGAACCACATACTTTTCGCCATTGGCAATACGGTTTTCAACCTCCTCTTTACTCAAAGTTAAAGAGTTAGTCATGCTATTACGCGTTGAGGCATCGTATTGGAAATTTGCCACTTCTTGACGTTTGGCATCCAACTGTTCAGGGGTATCAAAAGCAATATAGGCATGGCCATTCTCTAACAATTGATCCACATATTTACGATAAATCTCTTTACGTTCGCTCTGACGGTATGGTCCATAATTACCACCAAAAGATACTCCCTCGTCAAATGGTATTCCTAACCACTTAAACGACTCTAAGATATACTCTTCGGCACCGGGCACAAAACGGTTACTATCTGTATCTTCGATACGAAAAATAAACTCTCCATTATGCTGTTTAGCAAATAGATAGTTGTACAAAGCAGTGCGCACACCACCAATATGTAACGCCCCGGTTGGCGAAGGGGCAAATCTTACTCTTACTTTACGCTCCATAAATAAGTATTATAAACAGCCTAAAAATATATTAGGTCTGCAATGTTTAAGTTGTTATTATTAGAATATAAGTAGTTCTAAAGTGCATTTAAAGGTAATTCTGTTGTTTCCTACAATAATGATTTACAAAATCTCTTACACCAAAATAAAAGTTGTTATAGCTAAAACACAGAGAGTTAACAATTAAAATGACTCTATAATTTAAATAGCTATTTAATTTATAGCCTTAAGCATAGAGGAAATCACTATTTAGAACTATTCATTTCAAGATGTTTTATTCTACAAAAACCAATAGAAAATATTTGTTATAAGTGTGGTTATTAAACTGAATAAAATAGCCCACCAAAAGTTACGCACATGGAATCCGTTAAGGATTGCACTTGCAATCAAGATGATTACAGCATTTATAACAAGAGTGAAAATTCCAAATGTTAGTATATTTATTGGTATAGATAAGAAAAGCAAAATGGGTTTTACAATGGCATTAAGCAAAGATAAAACAATAGCAATTCCTATAGAATACCAAAAACTTTTCACTGTGATACCAGGCAAAATAGCTGCAGTTAAATAGATAGCAACAGATGAAACAATTAACGGAAGGATAATAGAATGAAACATAATGATTAATTATATTAGATAAATAAAATATGAATATAACTCTAAGTTGCTAATTCTGTAAAGCTAGAGCAGAGTTATTATTCATATTTTATTATAGCAATGGTTATGCCTTAATGTCAATTTTCAATGAAAGTTCGTCTAATTGTTCAGTGTCAATAGGCGATGGAGCATCGATCATGACATCGCGTCCTTGATTGTTTTTAGGGAATGCTATGCAATCGCGAATAGAATCTAATCCAGCAAATAAAGAGACAAAGCGGTCTAATCCATATGCCAATCCGCCATGAGGTGGAGCTCCATATTTGAATGCATTCATTAAGAATCCAAATTGTTCTTCTGCTTTTTCAGGTGTAAATCCTAAAAGTGCAAACATTTTTGCCTGTAAAGTCTTATCGAAAATACGAATAGAGCCACCACCAACTTCAACACCATTTACCACCATGTCGTAAGCATTTGCACGTACAGCTCCCGGATCACTATCTAAAAGGTGAATATCTTCAGGTTTTGGTGCGGTGAAAGGGTGGTGCATAGCATAGAAACGTTGTGTCTCTTCGTCCCATTCAAAAAGAGGAAAATCTACCACCCATAGGCATGAGAATTTATTCTTGTCGCGCAAGCCTAATTGTGAAGCTACCTCAAGACGTAATTCACAAAGCTGCTTACGACTCTTTTGAACATCGTCGCCACTAAGTATTAGAATTAAGTCGCCAGGTTCAGCTTGCATAGCTGTTTTAAGGCTTTGCAATACCTCTTGAGTGTAAAACTTATCTACGCTCGATTTTACGGTACCATCGGCCTCTACACGAGCATATACCATTCCTTTAGCCCCTATTTGTGGACGTTTCACATAATCGGTTAAAGCATCTAATTGTTTACGTGTATATGAAGCTGCACCTTTAGCACAAATACCACCAACATAGGCAGCACTATCAAAAACTGGAAAGCCATGACCTTTTAAAATATCCATGAGTTCAACAAATTTCATCTCGAAACGTGTATCTGGTTTGTCTGAACCATAATATTTCATTGCATCGTGCCAAGTCATACGTGGGAAAGCATCTAAATCAACATTCTTAATGGTCTTGAATAGATGACGGCTCATATTCTCAAATAGTTGTAGCACATCTTCCTGGTCAACAAACGACATTTCGCAGTCTATTTGAGTAAACTCAGGCTGACGGTCGGCGCGTAGGTCTTCATCGCGGAAACATTTTACAATTTGGAAATAACGATCGAAGCCAGAAACCATAAGCAATTGCTTAAATGTTTGTGGCGATTGTGGTAAGGCATAAAATTGTCCACGGTTCATACGACTAGGTACAACAAAGTCGCGAGCTCCTTCAGGAGTAGACTTAATCAATACTGGAGTCTCTACTTCTAAGAAACCTTGTGCATCAAGATAACGACGTACCTCAAATGCCATCTTATGACGAAGTTCTAAATTAGCACGCACAGGGTTACGACGTAGGTCTAAATAACGGTATTGCATACGAATATCGTCTCCACCATCTGTTTCATCTTCAATAGTAAAAGGAGGTGTTTCTGCAGCATTAAGCACGTTAAGTTCTGAAACAATAATCTCAATATCGCCAGTTGGCAATTGGTTGTTTTTAGCACTACGTTCTGCTACTTTACCCACAATTTGAAGTACATATTCACGACCAAGATGATTGGCACGTTCGCAGAGTTCAGCATCTACTTCTTGGTTAAATACCAACTGAGTAATACCATAACGATCGCGTAAGTCAATGAAAGTCATTCCTCCCATTTTACGAATACGTTGTACCCAACCGGCCAAGGTAACGGTTTCTCCCAAATTGGCAAGTCGTAACTCGCCACACGTGTGGTTTCTATACATAATGATTCTTTGCATTTCACGTTAGATGTTGAAGCAATATTGCTTTATATTCTAAACGTTTTATTATCAATAGATTAATTTTACTTCTTAAAACTCACAAAGATAATTGTTTTTTTTTGAATATTCTAAAGCAAACTTCTAATAATATAGCCTATTTGCAACACTTTTGTCGTTATTGATAAACATATGTTGACTATCGTTACTTAAACGAGAAAAGAAATATAGAACCTATTCTCTGAAAACAAAAAGGAACGTTGAATATATTTGTATAGCGGTAATAAAATTTAAACGTTTCAATGTGTGTAATTATAAATATTACAATTTAGGCATATGAAAATGGTTATAATAGTTATAAAGAGAAAATTATTAGTCTATTTGGTGCGGATTGTTAGTGAATGATTAAACTATTTGATATAGCTCTTAAAAGAGGTCATAAAGGAAATGGTTTAGCACAATAGTCATAGCTAAATAGAGGGTTTGTAGTTTCTTTAAAAGTATAATAAAGATGATCTTCTTATTATTAATTGTTTAATTAAGTAGCTATTACCCAGAAACCACTGCATTTTTAGATTATAGTTTTGGTCAAAGTTTCACTCTAAGTATATGTAAATAAATAAGAGAGACAACTTAATTAAGTTGTCTCTCTTATTTATTTGTCTTTTACCGATGAGTTATTTCACTGCTTTAAAACTCATATCCAAACTCTTTACAGAGTGTGTGAGTGCTCCAACAGAAATATAATCTACACCACAAAGCGCATAATCGCGAAGTGTATTGAAAGTAATTCCCCCCGATGATTCGGTTTCAAATTGACCATTAATCATCTCAACGGCCTTGCGAGTATCCTCAGTTGAGAAGTTATCAAGCATAATTCGGTCTACTCCGCCCACTTGCATCACTTGTCTAATCTCATCGAAAGAGCGTACTTCAATCTCTATCTTCAAATCTTTACCTTTCTCTTTCAAATATTCTTGAGCACGGATAATAGCTTTATCAATGCCTCCTGCAAAGTCAACATGGTTATCTTTAAGTAAGATCATGTCGTAAAGTCCAATGCGGTGATTACATCCACCACCAATCTTTACCGCTTCTTTTTCAAGCAAACGTAACCCAGGAGTAGTTTTACGTGTATCTAATACGCGTGTATTGGTACCTTCAAGTAGTTTTACATATTCTGCCGTACGAGTAGCAACTCCACTCATGCGCTGCATAATATTAAGCATCAGTCTCTCTGTTTGTAATAGTGACTGTATGCGTCCTTCTACTACAAAGGCAATATCGCCCACTTTTACTTTATCACCATCGTGTAAGAACTGTGTCATTTTTAACTCTGGATCAAAGGCATGAAACACGCGTTTTGCCACTTCAACACCTGCTAATACTCCATCTTCTTTAATGATGAGTTGTGAAGCACCCATAGCATCGGCAGGAATACTTGAGAGCGTTGTCTGGTCGCCATCGCCAATGTCCTCTGCGAACCATAATTGAATTAAAGCATCTAAATTGTCAATCATTTGGATTTTCTATACGTAATTGATGTATTAAATTGTGTTTGATTAGAATATAAATTCTATATGTTCCTTTTTTTGTATCAAGATTCCCGATAACAAATTGGGCATTATCGCGAGTCCCTTGATGAGCAATAGTGAATCTGGAAGGAGAATTTTTCTTGAAAAAGTCGTCCAATACCACACTTAGTTGCTCTTTTGAGTAGATATTGTCTTCATGTTGAATAACCAATTCTACATTATTGTTAAGATATTTCTTTACAATAGTTATATTGCCTGTGGCAAAACCAGAAGCAATATTATCGACAGTTTGTGCAGTTGCCATGCTACTTAATGAGATGACAAATAATAACATCAGTACACGCCAAGGAGATAAAAGTGTTCTCATAATTGTGTAAATTAATGATGAATAAAATTGTGTTAGATTTAGATATAAGGCTATGTGAATATATTTTATTGAAAATGTTGCATTTTATTATTAAATAAACGACATTTGCATTATGTTTTAACTGTCAATCGAGGACAAAGTTAAACATTTTTCTTTTATACGAAATAAAAATGAGATGAAGATTGCGATTATATGGGTGGGGAAGACCTCAACAGCTTATGTATCGGCTGCAATTAATGAGTATGTGGGACGTATAAAACATTATATGCCGTTGGAAGTTATTACCATACCGGAACTAAAAAATACCAAATCCATTCCAATGCCGGTACAAAGGGATAAAGAAGGCGAATTAATCTTGAAGAACATTCAAAATGACGATTTTGTAGTGCTTTTAGATGATAAAGGAAAAGAGTTTACATCTATAAATTTTGCCAATTGGATTGACCGCTTAAACCATCAAGGAACTAAACGCTTAGTATTTGTAATAGGCGGAGCCTATGGTTTTTCGCAATCGGTTTACGACAGATCTAATAATCTGTTATCGTTATCTAAAATGACCTTTTCGCACCAAATTATACGTCCAATGTTTACAGAACAGCTCTATAGAGCTATGACAATATTACGTGGCGAACCATATCATCACGAAGAGAGTTTATTAAAAAAGTAGTTAGGACACTATAGTGTCTTGTTATAAAGAAGATATTCAGAGAATTAAGTTTTAATTTATTACATCAGAAAGTATTTCCATTCACATAAATCCACACACATCATGGAAAAACGCAGCGCTGT
>CAMTOX010000005.1 GCA_947074225.1 uncultured bacterium | reverse complement strand
GAGATTTCTGAATGTGACTGGAGTTCAGACGTGTGCTCTTCCGATCTCTAAAATAGAACTATTAAACACTATACGATACAAAACAAAATTAATACTTTAAATAAATTATTAAGCATAAAAACAGAAATAAAACATTTCATTGCACTTTTCAACTTCAACCAAAGATTCATTATCCTCTTCAAAGTATAAGCGGGTTCAAAGATTGAAATGAGTTGTAAGTTGGAATAATGTTTGCAAAATCATTTCAGAGAGAAACAGAATAGCAAACCAAGTTTGAATGTCGCTCATCATAACAAAACTCAACTAGCTATCTCATTTTATCTTTCGCAGCTGTACCATAGCCGATATGTCGCAACACAGAATAAAAAAATAATATACAAACTATGGAAACATTGAGTATTACTCCACTGCAACATCAAAACAAACTGTTGTATTGTTGCCAAGCCCTTGCCGAGGCAACACTTTATGCTGAAACTAAAGGAGCAGAGACAACAACAAATGGACGCTATCTATGCCACGCATTGGCCATGACATGTATTGATAGTAATTTTGATAATGCCCTTTTAGAATCGACCATAGCAAGCTGTTTAGAGCTTCGCAAGAAGATTGAAGAGAGTTATCCCGACTATCTTTCACAGAGCAAATTCCCGACACACGACGACCCTGCATGGGAAGACAATGCCCTCTTTGAGTTTATCATTAAAGATAACGATAGCGAATGGTTTGAACTAAAACGCTTCTTACTCTTTGCGACAAAAGGATTAGCCTCTTATTGCGAACAGATTTCGGCTTTTGCTTCAGTAGATTCTAATATCTACCATAACCTCATGCAGGTAATAGTAAATCTAAACAACATAGAATCTCACGACGACATTTGGAATATTATTGAGCAGGTTGCTGCCGACGGTTTCCAAATAATAACTCAGTTAGATGGAGTAAAAACCAACGCTTTTGGCATACCAGAAGTCACACTAGTAGCCACCGTTAATGGTGAAAAACCGGGCATATTAGTATGCGGCGAAGATATGGAAGCACTCTACCAGCTATTAGAGCAGAGCCGTGAACAAGAGGTAGACATCTACACCCACGACTCTCTTTTAGGAGCACATAGCTATCCGGCATTTAAGAAAGAGCGCCATTTAGTGGCTAATTATGGATTCGAGATTGGCGACCATGTAAATGACTTCGAGAAATTTGGCGGAGCAATTCTGTTAACCACCTCGCCTCTACCCTACATTGATGCCGATTCACCATTAAGTAACAGAGTATTTACTACCGGAAGTGTGAGCTTAAATAGTTGGAATGCCATAGAGAGAAATGATAAAGATAGCAGTAGGGACTTTAGCCAATTAATAGCGAAAGCGAAAACCATGACTGCTCCGGCCGAGAATAATGGTAAAGAACTTACCATTGGATTTAGACATCAACAAACCATGAACCTCTTACCACGCATGGCACAATCAATTAAAAATGGAACCATCAGCAAACTTTTACTTGTGGCAGGATGCGATAATGGTCAAGATGAATATGGCTTCTACAAGCAGCTCATAGAGGCACAAAAAGAAGATTGCCTAATTCTTACAGCCGGTAATATTAAATATCAATTTAATCAAGATAACTTAGGTACGTTGGCTAATATGCCTCGAATTTTAGATGCCGGACAGTGTGCCGATATCTACTCATGGCATATTATATTCAACGAACTCGTAAAAGAGGCAGAACTTAAAGAGGTAACAGATCTACCCATAGAGTTTCATTTAGCATGGTTTAGCGAGAAATCTATTCTCATATATATTACCATGCTTAAGCTGGGGTATCAACAAATATATTTAGGACCTACCACACCTCCATTCATTACCAATGCCATGCAAGAAGAACTTGCAAAACGTTATCATTGCAAATTTATTAATGTTGTAGAGAGTCATTAGAAAGTAGCCATTAAACTCCTCTACCCAAAGAGAAAAAACCATGAAAATAGTAGCATTTGGCGCAAGCAACAGTACAACAAGTATAAATAAAGCTTTTGCAAACTATACGGCACATCTGTTTGAAGGAGCACAGATAGAACTATTAGATTTAAACAACTTCCCTATACCTATATATAGCCCGGAGTTAGAGAGTAGTTTAGGAATTCCTGAACAGGCCATATTATTTGCTAAGAAATTAGCATCGGCCAATTTAGTTATACTCTCATTGGCCGAATATAATGGAAGTTATACTCCGGCATTTAAGAACATGTTCGACTGGTGTTCGCGTGCCGAACATAAACTCTTTCATAAATTAAAACTATTTCTTCTCTCCACTTCTCCGGGAGCAAAAGGAGCCTCGTGTGTTATGGGAGCAGCATTAAGAGAGTTTCCACTGCATGGTGCAGAGATCTTAGCTGCTTTTTCACTACCCGAATATTATCAACATTTCTCCACAGAAACAGGTATTAATCATCCAGTATTAAAGCAAGAGTATGTACATCAAGTTGAAGATGTAAAAAATCATTTCATCGTAAACCAAGAACAACAAAAAGAGTAACCTTTAACATGATAATATCTTCCGGAGCGACTAACAATGGCCAATTCGAGAATTATAGCTCTTGTTCTATAGATTCAAACAGAGAAACTCTATAAAACAAGAGCTTCTATTTTGCCATTAATGAAAGAAACATACCCTATCTTTACACGTTTCAATAGTTAGCTTGCTCACAAAAAAATGGAACTAGAGTATCCTTTATAATCAATAAACATACAAAAAGAATAAATTTTTATACAATATATAACTATTTATTTATATATTTGGACTGTTTTAGCGTTGGAAATAAATATTAATTTAATATTATAGAAAAGTAATTATATAGTTATTAACAGCGTCGATTTTAAACTAATCAAAAATAATCTTAACCTTATTACATTCATGACAACCTATGATTTGGCTTACCAGCTATTACCAGAGCTGGTAGATTCATACAATCAGGGTAAAGAGGAGCAACACCACATGGTAGATAAACATTATCTACGCAACACCTACAAAGAGAGCGAGGCCTTCAACTATTGGCAAGACATTATTATAGAACATCGGCCACTCTCGGAGTATAAATCGGTAGGTATTTATCATTTTGGTGAGACATCGTATAATGAAAAGCCAATATTTGGCTTAATTTTTTTCGACTATTTATCTCAAAGTGCTACCTATTATACTCTTGAAAAGAGCCTTAGCGACATTAACGAGGAGGCAGAGTGGAGTGTGGTTCAAGTAAATCACCCCGGACTAAGACTTGAATATGGACCATTTATAATGCGTCCAACAGTGAATAATTTTGTTGAGTATGTTTTCGAGAACTATGAATACGATGAGTTTTTCGAAACATAACAACCATGTATCTAATCCATTAAAAAAGAGTTGGGAGTTTCTATTATTGAAACTCCCAACTCTTTTTCTTATCATTTATCTTCTACCTCTTCAAAAAGAAAATAGATGTTTACTTCTTAACTTCTACAGTTTCGTTACAGTCTATTTACGTTCTATCTCGCGTAGATTCTCCATCTGTTTCTTGCGTAAGAATCCATAAATATCTTCCAAATGCTCTACTACACGTCCGTTTCCAAACTCGAACACCTTAGTGGTTAAACCATCCAAGAAGTCACGGTCGTGAGATACAACAATTAAGGTACCATCAAACTCTTTCAACGCTTGTTTCAACACATCTTTAGTACGCATATCCAAATGATTGGTAGGCTCATCGAGAATCAATAAGTTTACCGGTTCAAGCAGTAGCTTTATCATAGCCAAACGCTGACGCTCTCCTCCGGAAAGCACTTTCACCTTCTTATCGACATCGTCACGACCAAACATAAATGCCCCAAGGATATCGCGAATTTTTGTACGAATATCGCCCACGGCAATATCGTCAATGGTTTGAAATACGGTCAACTCCTCATCCAAAAGCGACGCTTGGTTCTGAGCAAAATAGCCTATCTTAACATTATGACCTAATAAAAGTTCGCCACCATGTTCAATCTCGTTCATAATACATTTAACCAATGTAGATTTACCCTCACCATTCTTTCCCACAAATGCTATCTTCTCACCGCGCTCAATAGTGAAGTTTACATTGTCGAACACCTGCTTCTCGTCATAATGTTTCTCTAAACGGTCGGTTGCCACAGGGTAGTTTCCCGAACGTGGCGCAGGTGGAAACTTCAGGCGCAATGAAGATGTATCGACCTCGTCGACCTCAATAATCTCTAACTTCTCCAACATCTTAACTCGGCTCTGCACCTGCAATGTTTTAGAATAAGTGCCTTTAAAGCGTTCTATAAACTCAGTAGTTTCGGCAATCATCTTTTGCTGGTCGTCGTAAGCACGTTGTTGTTGTTCACGTCGCTCTTCGCGTAATTGCAAATAGTGTGAATAATTGGTCTTATAGTCATAAATACGCCCCATAGTTACCTCAATGGTCCGATTGGTAATATTATCCACAAAAGCACGGTCGTGACTAATCACCATCACTGCCTTATTTGAAGTAATAAGAAACTGCTCCAGCCATTGAATAGACTCAATATCCAAGTGGTTGGTAGGCTCATCGAGCAAGATAAGATCCGGGTTTCTCAAGAGCATCTTGGCCAACTCTATACGCATGCGCCATCCGCCACTAAACTCTGAGGTGTTACGTGTAAAATCACTGCGTTTAAAACCTAACCCTTGCAAAGTTTTCTCAATGTCGGCATCGTAGTTACGCTCCTCAATAGAGTAGAAACGTTCGCTCAAATGCGACACCTCTTCAATGAGCTGCATATAAGCATCGCTTTCATAGTCAGTACGTGTTTCCAACTCATGGTTAATCTCATTGATTCGCGTTTCCATAGCATTCACCTCAGCAAAAGCTTGAGCAGCCTCTTCAAAAACGGTACGGTTATCCTCCAACAATAGATGCTGTGGCAAATAGGCTATAATGGTACCATCGGGAGCCGATATAGAGCCACGATTAGGTTCGCGCACCCCTGCAAGAATCTTAAGCAAGGTAGATTTCCCGGCACCATTTTTACCCATTAGGGCTATACGATCGGTAGGATTTATTACAAAGGAAATATCTTTAAACAAGGTAGTAGCACCAAACTCTACTGCCAATGCATCAACAGAAATCATCTTAATAGCATATTTTTTATTAATAAAAAAACGGCTCCGTAAATCAGAGTCGCATATAAGCATTTAGCTAGTTGGAAATAAACCATCGCTAAACTTCTACAAAGATAGTGCTTTTTTAGTGATATTGAAAGTGTTGCTATACTAAATCTCTCTCAACCAGAAAAGGAAACTCTCTATTGAGCCAAACCACATATTGAGCACCTTTATTATCCTCAAATAGCTATCAAAATGCATTATGAAAGGTTTCAAAGTCGTACCAAAGTCGATTGCTTAGAATCGAATTTGGTACGACTTTGAATCGACTTTAAAACGACTTTGGTAGCAATAAAGCATTATTCATAATTACAAGAATAGACAAACAACCACACAATAACAAATAAGCAACTCATTGTTAGAACAAAAAGAATAACTTAAAAACCATTACTATATCGAATAATATTATTAAATTTGAACATTATTTAATTCCTATGGTGTCATATCATCCAAATAGCATATGAAACGCGTAACATTACTATTATTTTGCCTAATAGCACTTCTTGGAGTTAACACTATTGAAGCACAATCCTTTCAAGCCAATTCCTTGAAAGACTCGGTTTATGTGTATCGGTTAACCAAGAAGCAGTGTAAAAAAATAGCCAACTCTAGGTATAAAAACCCAAAAGAGTTGATGACCGATTATGTAATGGCTTTTGCAAAGGATAGTGTATACCCTGAGCTTCCCAATGGCAATTACCTCACAGTTGAGAAACTCAACAATCGTTGGGAATTAAGAAATCATACAGTGGGCAATCTATATGCTCAGAAAGTGATAGAAAATCGTTTACATTTTAAGTTATACGATAGCTTGGGAGTATTAGTGCCTAATGCAAAAGTGTGGCATCGCGGTCATCGCATTTACTACAACCGTAAAAACAATTACTACCGCTTATCGACACTGCACAAGGATGGGAGTTTACTAATTGAACATGATGGCATTTACTATTTCGGCGAATTCGATCAGGATTCGTGGAAAGAGAAAATGGAAATGAAATGGTTAGATTGGACTGAGCGCTTAAGTGAACGCAGAGACCAAAGAAGCGAAAAAACAAAATCCACCTACGGTTTTGTAGCTATGAGTAAGCCCAAATATCGGCCTAACGATAAAGTGGAGCTGAAACTCTATTTAGAAGACAACAGAGGTAAACGCAGCAGTAAGCCTATTGATTTAATATTGAAACATAAAAATCAGAACTATTTTGGCATGTCTAACGCAATCCAAGTAAAAGATAGTGTGATAGCCAGAGGGGTAAAACCTTATAGACCCGGTATGTACTGCTATGAGTTTTATTTAACCGATAGTTTAAACCTGGTGATAGACCAAGACTATGTTATTGTACCTATGAACAATGGTAAAGAGTTATGGCCTATCTTTGGAAAATTTGAATATACCGACTACGATTTAAAAAACATTGAAACCAAGTTTACAGCCAATAAAGAGTTGATTGGTGCCGGCGACACCTTACGCATTAATTTGGAAGTGGTCGATGTGTCAGACATGCCTGTATATGGAGGCAAAGCCAATGTAATAATCAGGTGTAGAGAAAAAAGAGTGATGGGTAAAAACAAAGTAATCTATATACCCGACACACTATGGAGTCAAGAGATAAATTTGAACAACAAATATAAAGAAGAGTTGCTAATTCCTGGTTCTGTATTCCCAAACGATGCCGATATAGATTATACCATAACGTGCATTTACGAGAGTTCTAACCGCGAAGAGTATAGAAAAAGCATGCGCGGAAGCTGGGAGTGCAAGAGTTTGAATATTGAATTTCAATATCGATTAGGAGTATTAGATATTAAAGCCATACACTTTGGAAAGCAAGAAAAGGTTGGAGCAATAGTAAAACATTTCTCTTCCGAAGAGGTTTTACTATCGGAACGTTGGGTGGAGTTGCCTTATCAAGATACGATTCCATGGAATGTTGAGGAGGTGAATGTAATATGCGATAATGGCTACGAGGAAAGCTATTTTATTACCACACAAGAGATACCTATTGCACTACATTTAACTCAAGAGAATAATAAGATTCTGATTAAAAGCGAAAACCCGGCACAAGTTCCTTTTTTGTATACCATTAAACGCAACAACAGAACCATTGCTAAAGGATATGGCAACGAACTGAATCGGGAATGGCGTGTGAGAGGCAAACAAATTTATAGTGTAAAACTCAATTATCTTTATGGCGACTTTCTATATGAAGGTCCAATTTCGATAGAGGATTACATAGAGGTGAGCAGCAACAAACTATCGGTTAATGTAGAGAGTGCTAAACGCGTAACTCCTGGTAGCAAAGGGGAGATTCAGTTTACAGTAACCGACACTAAGGGAGATGGTGTGAAACATGCCGACATTACAGCTTGTGGCGTTAACGCTCAATTAAAATCCAATGTAGCACCTACCTTCTTTTTAGAAAATAAAGGAGTTGAACCAGATGGGTGGTACCAAGATCAATACACGTATCTGGAATTAGAAGATTTCTTCGCTACTTTCAGTTTACAAGAGTTCATGCCCGAGTTGTTAGATAAAGAACAAGAAGAGAACTTAGATTTTCTATACCCCAGTGGTGTAAGCATAAAACAGCATGTTACCAACGATAGCACTACCTGGATATGGGCACATGTTGTGGAAAATGGAGTTTACAAAGAACCTATATTATTCTGGATAGACAATTTGCTCTTCGCCACCAACATTTTCGGTAACAGTTCCAGAGAACAGTTTCAGATTACACCCGGTTTGCACAATCTACGCTTCTTAATTCCGGGACGTATGGTAGAAGTAGAGAATGTGCCTATTGAAGCCGGGCAAAGGAATCTGATCATAGTGAATGGTAATGCCGAAAAGAGTGAAACCATAGTACCCAATAGTGCTCTACCTATAACAACGCATAGTGAGAGAAATTTCATAAAGAGTTTCTTTGATCTTGAACAATCGGAAATCGAACAGGTAATGAGCCATTTCATAGAGATTAAGGGAGCTATGGGGTATATCTATCTACCTCACTCTGATGAACGATTTTATCTCCCTATAGCGATAGAGTATGCCGGACAATACTATCATGTGAACCCTTACGAAAAAGGATACTCTGAGTACAAACGAAATAGAGATATTGATAGTTATTTGGTTGGGCCATTCCCTCACTTAGGTCGTGACCATAGTGAAGATTTGGAGATAACCATTTATAGCGACACAATTGCCATGGGCAGAGTACCTCTTAAGCCTAATGGTAGTTACGAGCTGTATAACGACACGTTCTTCATTTCGACAATAAAGGGTTACAATCCTAATATAATTAAAAGCAATGCTAATAATAACAGTAGTTACAATGGATTCTATTTGCTATCGGCACTTAAGAAAGATATTGTACCTGTTACATTAGAATCTATTTCGCAAAAAAAGCAGGAACTTGTTATAAACAACAGTAATAGCACCAACAGTATCATTGCACAGAATATAGAATATACCAAAGGGATAGAGCCCTATACCTTGTCGATGACGATTAAAAGAGATTGTAATCTAAAATCAGTACATCCTCTATTTATATACTTCAGTTCCAACGATAGCACTCAACCAGGAGTATTCCAATGGTTTAGCTACTCACATCGACCTGCATACCCTTTAGCATTGGCCGATATGAAGATGACCATTGTAATGAAAGACTCTACTTCCTATACACAAACCATTAAATTAGAGCAAAATAGCAATAATTATATCGTTTTGGATTCAATTTGCACAGAGCGCGATTCTATACTTACTAAAAAACTCCTTGCCGACTATAGGTCGTTAATAGAGTATTATCCAATAAACTACCACCACAAACGTGGTATAAAAAGAGGAGCTTGGAATAGGGCATTACAACAACCTACCGAGGAGTGTGTGGTAGGAGTTATTTATTATAACCAAAATAAAGAGCGTTTAGCTAAAGTAGAGAATCTGACCAATGGCGAGAAAACTATGAGCAACCAAGAGGGAGAATTCTGTATGCCAATGCAGAAAGGCGATACCATTCAGATAATCAACAAATACAATACGACTTATAAGAGCATCTACAATGGTGGCGATACCATAATTGTTATACTCAGCAAACCTTCGGAAGTTGAGTATGACGAGGCTCTTGTGTTAGGTTACTCTTGTAACCAACCCGAAATAGTACACAGTTACATGGCAAGCTGCGAATTAGTTAGTGGTGATAACGTTAATAGGAAGAGCCTTGCCGAACTACTTGAGGGAGAAGTTCTAGGTTTGGCTGCTACAAACGCCTCAGTTCGCATTCGTGGTATAGGTTCTGTTAATAGTAGTTCCTCTCCTATTTATGTTGTCGATGGTGTTATTGTAAGTGGCGACATAACGACTATCAGTCCAGACGACATAGATAATATTGCGGTACTTAATGCCGATGAAAGCATGCAATTATATGGCAGTAGAGCTCCAGGAGGTGCCATAATTATCACCTCATATAAAGGGGCTAAGAACAACGCAGAAACAGGTGTTGTAGAACTATTAGGCGAAGTATTTCCTGATGAAGGACGCAACAGTATGCGCCGCAACTTTAACGATGTGGCTTTTGAGTTACCCAACATTAAGACCGATAAAGCGGGTAAAGCAACAGTAAACTTTACCTATCCCGACAACATTACACAATGGAATGGCTATTTCATTGCTGTAGGCAACAAGAAACAGCAAGTACGTATAGAATTCAATAACACCAAGAGTTTGTTAGATTTAAGCGCACGCTTAAGCATGCCCAAGTTTACCATAGAGGGCGATAGCATGGTAGCCATAGGTCAGGTGGTAAACTATCTGTCCGATAGTATTACGCTAAGCGAGCGTTGTACGACACCTACCGATAGTTTTAGCAACAGTATAGAGGTAGATAAATCGCATGTGCAGTATATTCCGGTAACAGCTAATGCTACCGATAGCTTAACGGTGAGCTATAGCATTGTAACTCAAAGTGGTTATTTTGATGGCGAAGAGCGTACTATTCCTATACTTGCACAAGGCATAGAGATAAACAAAGGGACGTTCCGGATTATCGACAACAACACGCCACAGACACTTCCTATCGACAGTAACTATGGCAATACACAACTATTTATTGGCAATATGCTCAGTAGTGTGATAGATACTGAGTTAGATTTGGTGATTAACTATATTTACGACTGCAATGAACAAATAACCTCTAAGATTGGCGCCTTGCTACTTAAACGGTACTATTGCATCTCTAAAGGTGAACCTTTCGGGGGCGATAAAGAGTTGAAAAAGCTTATTAAACTATTGGTAAAGAATCAGAACGATGAACATTTGTGGGGCTGGTGGGGAAAGAGTCGCAGCTCCGAATGGATTAGCTACCATGTAATAACCCAACTATTGAACGCTCAAGAGGCAGGCTATAGAGTAGATTTAGATTTTAAAAAGATAGGAATTGAGTTGGAACGTCAAAGTAAACAACAATTAAGCCGAGTGCGTTACAACGCTAACAAAGAGCTTTCCAATAAATGCCATCTATTACAAACTCTACAACTACTAAAACGGTTAGGGGTAAAAACCAATTACGAGCAATACTACAATGAGGTGGTTACGCTGTATGATAACACAACGATAGAAGAGCGACTACTGGAACAACAAACACTCTTTGCCATTGGGTTAGCCGATAAAATGGATAAAGACTCGCTCTTGAAGGATATGAAGGAGAGCCTATTAGGTAGCTACTACTGGAGTGACGAACAGAATAAGGGGCAAAGATTGTTTTCGCCAATACCATATCAAGGAGCTATTTTCAATAGTTTATTAGGGTACGAACTGATGAAACAGATGGGTGTAAGTGCTGATAGTTTAGCCAAAATGCAGAACTACTTCTTTGAGATGAAGGCGCAACAAGGGTGGAATAACACCTACGAACGGTACCAGATAGCCAAACAACTTCTACCCGACTTGATGAAAGATGAAGAAACAGTACTAAAGAGCAGTGCTATAGTGAATGGAAAAACCATACATGAACTTCCTTATAGTGTTAATTTAGGAATCGCCAACGAGGTAACCATAGAACGTATAGGCCAAGCGCCACTGTTTGTCGCCACTTACCAGCATAACTTTGTAAGTCACCCTAATGTAGAGCGCAACCAGGGTTTTGAGATTGAAAGTCAATTTGTACAAAACAGTGCTATTACCAACAGCTTAACAGCCGGTGAGAAAGTAGAGTTAGAGATAAAAGTAAAAGTAGCCCAGATGGCAAACTACGTTATGATAGAGGTGCCTATACCGGCAGGTTGTAGCTACAATAAAGAGCGCGAAGAGTGCAATAAGAACGAGATACATCGTGAATATTATAAAGATCGGGTAGTGATATTCTGTGACCAACTAACGGAAGGAGAACATATTTTTACCATTTCGCTCCTACCACGATTTAGCGGAGCATATCATTTAAACCCTGCCAAGATAGAGTTAATGTATTTTCCAATTTTCTATGGCAACAACAGTATGAAACAGATTAAGATTACAGAATAATACAAACAGATACATATCATGAAAAAGAGAACCCTATTACTTGCACTTTTAGCGTGCTGCATAAGTAGCGTTATGTGCCAGAACCGCCTGGCCGAGAGTGAACGTCGATCAAATCATGTATTAGTATACAAAATAGGTGCAAAAGAGTTGTATCGGTTCAATAATGAGAAAGATATAAATTATACCACTTTGCTTGGCGACTCTGTAACTCAATATCTTTATACCGACACATGCCCTAACCTACCCTTTGGCAACTATATATTAGTAAGTAGCAATGAGGGTAAGCTGATATTAGAGGAGCATACGCACGACGATTTTATAGTAACACTCATACCAGGAGAGTTGCTACAATTCCGTGTAACCAACACTAAAGGCGAGAACTTACCAAATATAGAGGTACGCCACGGTAAGCGTAAGGCCAAATATAATAGCAAGCTACAACTATACTACTTTAACAACTACAAGCCTAAACACTTTGATCCTTACAACCCTAATTATAAGAACGGCAATAAGGGTATTATTACCTTTAACAACAATGGTGTGTACCATTATGAAAAGATCGTAAAATACTATGTCCAAACTACCAATAAGAAATATGTCAAAGTAAAGCAACAGAAGGTAAGTTCAAAGAAGAAGAAAGGGAAAGAGAATGAGAAAATTAGGATGAAAGGATTTATGGTTACCAATAAACCAAAATATAAACCTAATGAAACGGTTAAGTTTAAACTCTATGCTACCGACAATAACGATGTTCTTTACAATGAACCTATAGATATAGTGCTTCAATATCAAACCCAATCAAGCAAACAAAGTTTTCGCAGTTTAAAAGACACCGTACTAGTAAGGGAATTAAAACCCTATCGTCCGGGAATGTATCACTCTGAATTTATACTATCCGACAGTTTAAATCTGTTACTGGATACCAAGTGCACAATTAAGATAGAGAGCAGTAATAACAAACTGAATTGGAATAATCTGAAAAACAATTTTTCATACGAGGAGTATGAACTAAAAGGCATAAATTTAAATCTAACAAGAAAAAAAGAGAAGTATTATTCAGGTGAGCCATCAGAATTTACCATCATAGTAGACGATGAAAATAGTATGCCTGTATATGGAGGTAAAGCGGAAATTGTCATTACGCCTACTGCTATTATAAACAAAGAGAATAACAAAGATATCTTTATTCCCGATACGTTATGGTTTGAACAATTAGACATGAGTGAGCAAGCGGACAATGTGGTAGTGATACCCGATAGTATATTCCCTAAGAATGTGAATTTCTATTACCTAATTCAATGTACCTATTGGAGTCCAGACAATGAAAAACATGTAGCATATCTATCTCAACAAAGAGCAAACAAGCGTAGAGACCTGAGCATTAGCATAGACAAAGGCATAGCAACTATGAAAGCTTACGACGGAGGAAGCTTAGACACTACACAAGCCGAAGTATTATACTATGGCTACAACAACCGCTTACTTGAGAAGCGAGAGGTCATGTTGCCTTATGCCGATACCATACCTTGGTATATCGGAAGAGTAGAAGTAAAAGATAGTTATGGTAACAAAGCCAGTGAACAGAGCAGCCTAAATGGTTCACCACTTCAAAGTTCTTTAACACGAAAAGGCGATAGCATTTTAGTGCAAGTAAATAGTATCACCTCAATACCCTTTTGGTATCGGTTAATGGACAACAAGAAACTCGTTGCATCGGGTTATTCTACAGAACTAAACAGATGCTTTGTAGCTAAAAAAAGAGTACCATACCAACTCACAATCGACTATATTTATGGAGGCATCTTAAAACAACAGACCGAGAACTTAGATATTATTAATCAGTATGCCTATTTAGAGATCGAGACACCACTAAAGGTATACCCTGGAGAAGAGGCAGAGTTACAATTCAGCATGACAAATGAGAAGGGCGAACCCATAGCCAATGCCGATATAACAGCCTATGGCTACACCTCGAAGTTTAACACGAACAACAAGCCATTTATCGACACCTATAAGCAGGTTAAGAAAGCAAGTCAAGTGGTAACGGTACCTCTAAAGAAAAGCGATAGAGGGGTTGACCACATAAGAGATTCAAAGATTGACTCGCTATGGCAATCGCAATTAGGATTAGATAGTATTGAATATTATAAGTTCTTATTTCCAAATCGGTTTTATCATTATGCCATTCCATCGGCCGACAGTAGCACACAGCTCATTCCCTATGTAGTAAAAGAGGGAGACATAATGAACAATTACCTACTATGGATTGATAATATCCTATATCATTACGCCAACAGCGAACAACAGAGGGTGTATAGTTTCGAGGTAACACCCGGCAAACACAACTTACGATTCCGAATAAACGATCGGATAGTTCTTTTACACAATGTTCCCGTTATAAAAGGACACCGCAACTACTACTCAGTAGATGGTACACTTCCCGAGTTCATCATTACCGATAACACAGACTATTTAGGTATGAAGATGTATAGCGACACAGTGCCCCAAAAGAGCATAGGCAGACTTACAGCCGGCGAGCGTGAACTACTGGCTAAAGAGTTAATGGTTATTACTCCGAAATTAAATTACTTAAGCATGCCTGGAATCTTTACTTCCGGTTCTCAGATAGACGCCCCATTGGTATTAGAAACATTTGGTAACTATTACTATCTGAATCCTGCATATACTAGTAGAAGAGAAGGTTCAAAACAGTTTAAATCAAAAAGCGTGTTGGTAGGACCTTTTCCAAAACGTTCGTACACAGAAGAGTTAGGTGCTACTGCAAAACTATACAGCAATAACAAAGCGATAACTTTTATACCATTAGAGGGAAATAGTGAATATACTATTTATGAAGATGCACTCAAGAGTACGAGTAATAATTTCGATAGTTGGCTCAATAATATGATAAAGTACGATAGTGAACTTATCCTTGAAGATAAACCACTTAGCAGAGCCGATATAGATTCCACCTTTAAAGCGGACCTACAAAAAGTAATAAGTCAAACAACGAGTATGCACCCGCTTTATAATCTTAATTATAAGATATATAAACTATTGGCGAAACTGCAACTGCAACTACTAAACAATAAAGATCAGGAGCCTATTAAACCAATGCTCATACTCTTTAGCCCCATAGAGCATAGCGACAGCTTGACAAAAGAGAATTATCAGCTATATTATGGAGGAACAAGAGAGTTTGATATTCTACCTTATGGTAAAATCAATTTAACCCTCATTATAAACGATAGCCTCTCTTATACTCGTCCAATTGAGATTAAGCCAGGAGGTAACAACTATTTATCGCTCGACTCTATCTCTTACGAGAAGCATAGTGCCTTGGCAAATTTTGGTTACCAACTCTTCATGAACTCTTTGGAGATTAATCAGCGTATCTCTCCATACCATCTCAGCAATGGCTACAACCTAAATAAAGCCGAACGAAGAAACCAGAGTTCATTCTACTCGGGCACAGTTGTCGACAGCGAAGGAGAGCCGATTATTGGAGCTGCTATACTTAAAAAAGGTTCTAATATAGGTACTATAGCTGATTTCGATGGTAATTTCAGTTTAGACCTCTTCCCTAACGATGTTATTGAGGTTAGTTATATGGGGTACCAAACAGCTACAATTAGGGTAAAACTCGGAGAAGAGTTGAGAATTACCTTGATAGAAGAGAAAACTGCAATAATATATGAGGCTGTGGTAGAGGGTTATAGCACTAAAACTAAGAGGTCTTATGTAAACTCTGCAGCAGCTAAGGTACCTGAAGTTGAAGAAGAAAACATAGCATTTACGAACGAAGATGTCGACGTAATTAGCCTTGAAGAGGATGTTATGATTGAGAATGTTCCAGTCCCAGATTCTCCAAAAGAAGAAGAAGAAGTTTCTATTAATGGTGGTGGCAATATGCGCCGCAACTTCCATGACGATGCCTTCTGGCAACCCGCTATACGCACAAATGCAGAGGGTAAAGCCACTGTAACTGTAACCTACCCAGACGATATTACAGAATGGGACACTTACTACATTGGCATAGGAAACAATAACAAACAGATGGCTACAAAGGAGTTGAAGATTAAGAGTTATCTGAGCCTAAGTGCCCGACTCTCTTTACCACACTTTGCTGTAAGAGGCGATAGTATTGAAGCTATTGGTCGAGTGGTAAACTATTTGCCACAACCTATAGAACTAACAGAAACAGTAGCTTTTAATGGCGATACTGTTTCAGAATCTATTCAATTAAATCGGTCGTATATTAATAAACTGCCTATTAATGCTGGCGAAGGCGATAGCCTTGAGTTGAGCTACAGCATACATCACAACAAAGGGTTCTTTGATGGCGAGGAACGCAAAATACCAATTACAGAACAAGGCTTAATGAAAAGCTTTGGAGAGTTTAAAATACTTACCAATAGTAAGCCTTATACTTTTATCATGAATCCGATATTGGGCGATGTTACACTATATGCCGAGAGTTCGGCAATCGACCTCTTTAAACTTGAGTTAGGCTTTGTTATTCACTACATATACGATTTTAACGAACAGATGGCCTCTATGATTAACGCCTTACTGCTGTTGAAGTAGGTTAATCAACCACAAGGCGAGACATCTCAACATGAAACAGAGTTGACGCTATTGATTTATAAACTTTCAAACAATACGACTATGTATATGTACGGTCGACAGTCGCGTTGGGTAACGG
>CAMTOX010000004.1 GCA_947074225.1 uncultured bacterium | reverse complement strand
CTATGCAGGATATGCAAAAGCATCATAAGAAACTCCATCTTTATATTTCACTATTCGCAAAGGACGCCATGAGTTGCTCAGTACTGTCAATGCCTGTGCATGGACACTAATCGCGCCCATAGGAGTACGAAAAACAAATCCCTTAATACCAATAAAATCGCCAATATCCAGTAATTTTTTGAATACCGTATTATACATTTCAGGCTGCTCTTCGCTATTTATGTCATCGCGTGTAATATAGACTTGGATTCTGCCTTTGCTATCTTGAATTTCAACAAATGATGCTTTACCCATGATACGGCGGCTCATGATTCGCCCAGCAATGCAAACCGGTTTACCAGACGCTTCATCTTTAAACTCTGCCTTTATATCTTTCGAATAAGCATTCGTTGGATACTCTGCTGCAGGATATGGATTGATTCCCATATCGCGCAAGCTCTCTAAACTCTGACGTCTGAATAATTCTTGCTCTGATAATTCCATCATAATTGAATTGCGTTTTTTAAATATATAAATTGCTTATTCTACATTAGTTTCAAATTCACTCCTGCGACGAATAAGACTCTCTAATTTTTGTAATGTCTCTTCCATAGTAGCATAACTTTCGCCCCCTGCTGCATTAAGATGACCTCCACCATTAAATTCAGCTGCTAACTTATTTACAGGAAAAGAACCTTGAGAACGGAATGAAAGTTTCACCTTATCTTTATCTTCACGGGCAAAGATTGAACAATCAACATTATCGATTTGTAAAGGTATATTTACAAAACCTTCACTATCACCAATCTTATGGTGATAATGTTCTTGCTCTGCGGCCGTTAATGATATTACTGCCGTATGATATTCATGAAAAACTACCATCTTTTCAGAGAGTGTATAACCCATTAAACGCATCCGATCTTCCGAATAGGTATTATACACGCTTCGATAAATTGCATCTTTATCTATACCTAGCTGCACTAACTCCTTTATAATAGCATATATCTCAGGATCATTAGAATTATAGCTAAAATTCCCTGTGTCAGTCATCATTCCGGTATAAATAGCCTCTGCCATAACTTTTGTTACACTTCCAAAAGCGCCAACACGACAAATGAACCGAAATACAAGTTCACTTGTAGAGGAAACCTCTGGGTGCGATATTGTCACATCACAAAAAGACTCTGGAAAAGGATGATGATCAATCATTACCTTATGGGCTTGCGATTGCTCCAATAGTGGCTTCATACCATTTATACGGTTCAAGCCATTATAGTCTAAACAAAAAATCAACTCTGCTTCTTTAATTAATCGCACAGCAATTGATTGTAACTCCTCCATCACAACGATATGATCACTCTCATTAAGCCATGACAAAAAAGAGGGAAACCGATTCGGTACTATTACAGTCACTTCTTTGCCTAAACCTTTTAGAAAATGGTAAAGCCCTAACGAAGAGCCTATAGCATCGCCATCAGGAGAAATATGAGTTGTTATAACAATACGTTCAGAACGATTCACCAACTTACGCGCCTTTTGGATCTTATCCTCATCAATTAATTTTGAAAGCATAATACTTGATTATTATTTTAGTTTACAAAGATACAAAAACTATAAGAGTTTTACAATCTGTAATAGATACAATTAAGCCTATTATATAAAGTTAGTATTCTACGCCAATTCATATCAAAAATATAATACTGAATAACTAAGCACTCTGTTTAGGACGTATCTTATTACCCAATGAGGTTGCACGTTTTACAACCTTACGCAGACGTATAGATTTTGTTTGGCTAATAACCATACCAACCACTACAATCAAAATGCCTGCCACCTTAATAGGTGCCAACACCTCACCATAAAAGAGCCACATCATGATAGCCGTAACACTCGGTATAATATTATTGAAAGCATTAGCTTTTGTTGCTCCAATAACACGTATGCCATTACTAAAGAGAAGAAAAGCAATACACGATGCAAAGATTGCTAAAGCAATAACCGATAATAGGGAATTTAACGAAATGGTAGAGAGAGTAAAACTGCTATAATCGCTAATAAAAAATGCAGGCACAAAATAGATTAAGCTACAACAAAACATGTAGAACACAATGGTAATCGTATTATAGGAGGCAGGTATCTTACGTAATAATATAGAGTACATTATCGCAGCTACTACTGCTATAAAGAGCGATAATAATCCTAAAGGGTTTGCCATTGGATTTTCGCGCTCATACACCAACATGATAACACCAGCTAAAGAGACTGCTAACCCAAATAGATTCAAACGCGATATACGCTCATGCAATAAAAAGAATGCAAACAGTGGTGTAAACAATGGCATAGTGCTAAGTATTACCGAGGATATCGTAGGCGATACCATCTGTAATCCATAAGCCTCACAAATGAAATAAATAAAGGGTTCGGCAAGAGCTGCACAAAGAAAATACTTCAAATCTTTCAACTTCAAAGGTTGAATCTGTTTGGTAATATAACCTACAACGCCCAATATTACTGCTGCGCAGAACATACGGAAGGTTACTAAAGTGATAGGAGAAAAAGATTCCAAACCTATACGAATCAACAGAAACGAAGAGGCCCAGATAACCATTGCTACCATTAGCCCGACATAAGCAAACGATGATTTTTTCATGGTGTTTTTTAGTAATTTAATTATTTGGTTAAGATATAAAGGTAGAAAAGATAAATGGTATTAACGATGCTTTCTCAATTGCATCTGACTAATAAATAATCCTATAATTACAATAACAATCCCGATAATCTTTATCAATGGCAACACTTCACCATATAACAAATACATCAGCAAAGCTGTAATGCCCGGCATAACATTACAGAAAGCATTAGCACGGGTAACTCCTATTTTACGTACTACACTACTAAATAGTACAAAAGAGATTACCGAAGCAAAGATGGCCAAAACTAATATAGCTATGAAAGATCTCCATTGAAACACACTCTCCCCTATTGTTGGAAAGTCAACAATGAAAAATGTTGGAATAAAGAAAAAGAGACTTATCAGATGAATATAAAAGACAACCGATACATTATTATATGTAGTAGGTATTTTTCGTAAGAAAACAGCATAAACAATTGCTGAGGCTACAGCTCCAAATAGTAAAATTATTCCTAACGGTTCCACTACCACCTGTTCACGTTCTACCACAAGCATCAACACACCAACCAAAGAGATGACTATACCAATAATATTAAACCAACTCACGCGTTCGCGAATCATGATATATGCTAAAAGTGGAGAAAAAAGAGGTATCGTACTCATAATTACCGAAGCAACCGTTGGAGAGACCATAGTTAGTCCATAAGCTTCACATATAAAATAGCAAAAAGGCTCTGCAAAACCACCAGCCACAAACAGAGGTATATGCCGACGTTCTATACGTTGTAACTTACCACTCATTTTGGCCACTAAGAAGAGCAATAATACAGCTAACGACATGCGCATCGTCACCAAGGTTACAGGTTGGAAACTCTCCAAACCTATACGAGTCAGGATGAACGACGATGCCCAAACGGTCATAGCAAACATAACCGATGCATAAGCCCAAAATAGCGACTTTGACTTCATAAATTATTTATTAATACAAACAGGATTATTCTTCAAATTTATCACAAAAAATAGGCGTTAGGAATAAGTTTATCACTATCACCTAACGCCTTGTATATTATTCGGCTCTAAAACCGATGATTTCTCTTACCTCGCGAATGGTTTTCTGAGCCGATATTCGAGCCCTTTCAGCACCTGCTCGAGCCACCTCATCCAAATAAGCATCATTGGACTGTATTTCCAAAATACGCTCACGTATTGGAGCACAAAAGGCATTTATATCTACAGCCAGCTGCTTCTTCATGTCGCCATAGCGAATAGCACAATTATTATATTGATCATTAAAGAAATCGTAAGTCTCTTTTTCAGAAACTATATCCATCAAACTAAATAGATTTTGAATCGCTTCAGGCTTTTCGCTATTTGGCACTGTAGGACCAGAATCTGTAACAGCTTTCATCACCTTCTTTTTAATGGTCGATTCATCGTCAATCAAGTAGATAGCATTACCCTCACTCTTACCCATCTTTCCTGAACCATCAAGACCTGGCACTTTAACCGCTTTTTCACTTAAGTGAAAAGAGTCCGGTTCTGGAAAACAATCTACATCATAAATAGTGTTGAAACGACGAGCAAACTTACGTGCCATCTCCATATTTTGTTCCTGGTCTTTGCCTACAGGAACTTTCACTGCCTTATGAATAATAATATCGGCTGCCATCAAACTTGGATAGGTTAATAATCCCGCATTAACATTATCTGGTTGCTTACGTACCTTATCTTTAAATGATGTCACACGCTCCAATTCGCCAAGATATGCATTCATATTTAAATAGAGATACAACTCTGCGACTTCGCGAACATCACTTTGAATATATATCGTAGCTAACTCCGGATCAATACCACAAGCCAAATATTCCGCTAAAATAGTTTTAACACTACGACGTATATTATCTGGATGAGGATGTGTAGTAAGCGAATGCCAATCGGCAATAAAGAAATAACAGTTATAATCATGCTGCATCTGCAAAAAACTTTTTACAGCGCCAAAATAATTACCTAAATGTAAATTCCCGGTAGGCCGAATGCCACTTACTACAATCTCTTTCATCTCTTAAATATTAATATTTTAATAATATGTTTTTGTTATGCAAAGATACATAAATCAGTGCATATTATACACCTCATTTAAATATCTTTTCGCTTCTACTTAAGCAAAAAAGGAGAGTTACAGATAGATTACTTCACACATCAACTCCTTTTACTGCAACCTAAATCTCTATTTTATCAGTTCTAAAACTCTGTCTACAGCCTCATCTAAACCTTCTGCATATTTTCCTCCTGCTGTAGCCATGAAGGGTTGACCACCACCACCACCTTGGATATATTTTGCAGCATCTCTAACAATATTTCCGGCATGGAATCCGGCATCTACCATTGGTTGGCTTAAGAATACTGTCAATGAAGGTTTACCATCAGTTACACTTCCACCAACAAATATAAATTTCACATCGGTAAATTTACCACGGAAATATGGAACTAACGATTTATAAAGGTCTGCGCTATCATTGCCGATATGGCGAACTACTTTAACGCCATCAACATCTTCTGCCGATCGTAATAAACTCTCACGTAAATGTAAGGCACGCTCTTGCATATACTCTTCAAGTTTTTTACGTGTTATGGCACTCTCCTCAATACTCTTTTTTATTGCAGCCACCAAGTCCGGTGCATTATTAAACAGCTCTTTCATAGACTGCTGCATAGCCATCATCTCATAAACAGTATTTTCTGCACGCTCACCTGTTACAGCCTCTATACGGCGTACACCTGCTGCTATGGAACTTTCAGAAACAATTCTGAAGTATCCAATATTTCCTGTTGCTGGTGCATGAGTACCACCACACAACTCTACGGAATCATTATATTTCACCACACGCACTACATCGCCATACTTCTCTCCAAATAGTGCCATAGCTCCCATTGCTTTTGCTTCGGCAATAGGTAATTCACGATGTTCATCTAAAGCTATATTTTCACGCACCTTACGGTTCACCATCTGTTCTAAAATAAGGATCTCTTCAGCCGTTACCTTCTGAAAATGTGAGAAGTCAAAACGTAAAGCTGCTGGCGATACGAAAGAACCTTTCTGCTCAACATGATTTCCCAATAACTCACGTAAAGCTTCGTGCAACAAGTGCGTTGCTGTATGATTTGCTTCCGATGCACGACGTTTGTCAACATCTATCTTAGCTTCAAAAGCTATAGAAAGCTCTGTTGGTAGCTCTGGCATGATATGCACAGCTAAATTATTCTCACGCTTAGTATCGCTAATGATATAATTCTTCTCCGGAGCATTCAACCAGCCGCTATCGCCAACCTGTCCACCCATCTCAGCATAGAAAGGACTATCACTCAATACAACTTGGTAGTAGTTCTTACCTTTTTGCGACATGGCACGGTAGCGTAATATCTCCGTCTGACAACTTGTGCTATCATAGCCTACGAATTTACTCTCACCATCGCGAATCACTATCCAGTCGCCAGTATCTATCTGAGCCGCATTACGTGCGCGATCTTTCTGCTTCTGCATCTCGGTGTTAAAGTCATCTATATTAAGAGTCAACTGATTCTCTTTAAGAATCAACTCCGTTAAATCCAATGGAAATCCATAGGTATCATAAAGGGTAAAAGCATCTATACCGCTAATTTCACTACGCCCTACGGCTTTAGTATCTGCCATCACCTTATCAAGCAAACGAATACCGGTCTCTAGAGTACGTAAGAAAGACTCCTCCTCCTCTTTTATCACCTTCTCTATCAAGACACTTTGTGCTATCAACTCCGGATAAGCCTCTCCCATCACCTCTATCAACGTTGGAATTAACCGATATATAAAAGCATGACGTTGGTTCATGAAAGTATATCCATAACGTACGGCACGACGTAGAATACGTCGAATCACATATCCTGCTTTTGCATTCGATGGTAGCTGACCATCGGTGATAGCAAAAGCAATAGTGCGCACATGGTCGGCTACAACACGCATGGCAATATCCACCTTTTCATCCACACCATATTTACAGTCGCACACCTCGCCCACACGCTTCAATAATGGTTGGAAGACATCGGTATCGTAGTTAGACTGTTTGCCCTGCACAGCAACACAAAGACGCTCAAATCCCATTCCCGTGTCAATAACCTTATTCGGTAATGGTTCTAAGCTGCCATCGGTTTTACGGTTATATTGCATGAAAACATTATTCCATATCTCTATCACTTGTGGGTGATCGCCATTCACTAAGTCGGCGCCACTAATTTTAGCACGCTCCTCAGCACTTCGTAAGTCAATGTGGATTTCAGAACATGGACCACAAGGACCAGTATCACCCATCTCCCAGAAGTTATCCTTCTTGCTTCCATCTAAAATTCGCGAAGCATCAATATATTTCTCCCAATAAGATGCAGCCTCATTATCACGTTCCAAACCCTCACTTTGAGAGCCACCAAAAACAGTGACATACAATCTATCTTTATCTAACTTCAACACCTCGGTTAAATATTCCCAAGCCCACTCAATTGCTTCAGCCTTGAAATAATCACCAAAAGACCAGTTACCCAACATCTCAAACATAGTATGGTGATAAGTATCGTGTCCTACCTCTTCCAAGTCATTATGTTTACCACTAACACGTAAACATTTCTGAGAATCGGCAACACGTGGATATACTATCGGGTCATTACCTAAAATAATATTTTTGAACTGATTCATACCTGCATTGGTAAACATCAATGTAGGGTCACCCTTAATTACCATCGGAGCAGAAGGGATAATGTGATGATTTTTAGAGGCAAAAAAATCAAGAAAAGATTGACGGATCTCTTTAGATGTCATCATAATATAGTTTGTATTTCAATTATTACTATTCTTAAATCATCATATATCAACATCTTACATCATAAATACTATTGATAAAATGATTTATTATATCAGCTTGCAAATTTACAAAAAATATATCGGAACTACTAATGCCAATTTAGAATTTTACCACATCAACACAACTAACTTAGAATAGTGTCATAAAACCATTTAGAGCCACATAACTACCCCATTCCCTAAGTGCTATTATTTTTTTAAATCAACATTCCATATAGTCTTAATAGCTCTATGGTAAATCGTTCATTACAGTCTGAATAACAAATTATTAGATAGCTAGTTGTAACAATAATTCAAAGAACGCACACCCATCGCAACAAGGGTAATGCAAATGTAGTAGTAACTTCATCATCATCTTTGATTTTTGTCTTCCTTTCATCTACTTTCCTAAAGTAGCTATGAGGCGTTGTCATACCAGAAGAGGCAAAGTTCTTCAACTCTGCCTCTTCAACAATATTATCATATAGCCCATCTCTTTTATAGGCTCTCAATAGACTGCAACACACCTTTCACAATATAGGCCAACTGTTCAGAATCAAGTTCCGTATGCATAGGCAAACTTAGTACACAGCTTGACAACATCTCTGCCACAGGGAAGTCGCCGGCTTGATAACGTGAATCTTCATACGCTTTCTGCAAGTGTAGCGGAATCGGATAGTAGATCATGGCCGGAATGTCACGCTCCTGCAATGCCTTTTGCAAAGCAGTACGATCTACCCCTTTCAGCTTCATCGTATATTGATGATACACATGGTCGCTATAAGATACACGAGCGGGCACAACCACATAGGGACAATTGGCAAAAGCACTATCGTAATAGGCTGCCACACCTTGGCGTCGAGCTATATAGTCGTTTAGCTCTGGCAATTTAGCATCCAACACAGCCGCTTGGATGGAGTCCAGACGTGAGTTCACTCCTACATGGTCGTGGTGATAGCGCACCTGCATGCCATGGTTTGCTATAGAGCGAATACGTTCTGCCAAGGCATCATCGTTCGTAAACAGGGCACCACCATCGCCATAACATCCTAAATTCTTTGACGGAAAAAATGAGGTACATCCTATTTCCCCCATACATCCCGACATCACTTGGCGGCCATCACTGAAATGATAAGCCGCTCCAATGCTCTGGCAGGCATCCTCTATCACATAGAGGTTATGCTCTTTTGCAATGGCCAAAAGCGACTCCATATTAGCATTTTGACCAAATAGATGCACAGGTACAATGGCTTTTGTTTTTGGTGTAATCACTTTGCGAATAGCCTCTATAGATATGGTGAAGTCGTCTGGGTCCACATCAACAAGCACCGGTGTCAAACCCAATAACGCCACCACTTCAGCAGTTGCCACAAAAGTAAAGGTTGGCGCTATCACCTCATCACCCGGTTTTAGCCCCAAAGCCATTAAGGCTATCTGCAAGGCATCGGTACCATTACCAACCGGAATCACATGTTTAACACCCAAATAAGCTTCCAGATGTTGCTGAAACTGTGATACCATTGGTCCTTTAATAAAACTTGTGGTCGCTATTACCTCGGCTATATTAGCATCTACCTGTGGCTTGATGCGCTCATATTGGCGGTGCAAATCCACCATCTGTATCTTTTCCATATGCTTTTATAATTTAATTATTATAAATCTAATAATTACATTCTCAATAATCATCTTTTCAATATTCTTATTCAAATAGCGCTCTTATGTTTTTAGAACATCCATATGCATTAGAAGTAGAAGCTAAAGCCAAACATCACACTCAGCGTTTCTCCTCTATAAAAGCCGGGAGTATAGTAAGCCAAGCTCTCAGCTGCCGTACGTCGCACTTCGCCCTTCACCTCATCGGAAGTAGCATCTATACCACGAGTGTTGCCATACCTCACATTCACTACGGCATAGGCATTATTCACCACCTCATAAAGCGCCTGGAACTCCAACTGATCGGTGCGCCATGTGGCATCATGAAATGGTTTCTGACTAATGATGTTACGTATCTCGCGACGCACATATTCATAATCCAAATATTTTATACCCATAGTATAATCCAACTTAAACTGCAAACCGCGAATAGGGCTGTATACCATAGAAGCATAGACCGCTTGCGCATTGTCGCCCATAAAATGCCCTAAGTTATATCCGTTGGAGGTATAATCTATTCGCTGAATAGAGTGCTTATAAACAATTATATTGGTAGCCGTATACTCTGCACGTACCGACAAATTTTGTAATGGCCAATTGGTTACATTCACACCCACCTGATATGAAATCGGATTTCGCTCGGCTACCGAAGGTTTCAAGCGTTTAAAACTGAACTCATCTATAAAGATAGAGCCATACACATGTAGGTGGTCCAGATTCCGTGAACTCACATTGATATAGACCATTGAGTTCTGATTTCCTGTATTTGCACCTTTAGTTAAGAGGTGATCTAACGATTTATAAAAGGCTATCGGAATAAAATAAGCGGCTTGAGGGGAGTTCTCACCATAAATAATGGCATTACCAATAGATAAGTCCAAACCTCTTACCGGAGTAAAGGTCAACATATTGGCAGCAATATATTTGGGGGCCACACGGTAGTGTAGCTTCGCTGTGGTGTCGGTATAGGTCTCTTCAATATAATATGCCGTTGTATCTATTACATTACTATTTAACCAGCCATGTATATAGTTCAATCGAAACCATTTACAAGGTGTTAAGCTCATGGTCAACATTGGAAATGAGGGAGCCCGTCCCGACAAGATATTAGAACTTTGGTAGCCATCGCCCCACACTAAGCGGTCTTTCACCAACCCTATGCTACCCCACCAAGCATAGGCCTTAATACCTCCCTGTAGGTCACTGTAGTCTGCACCATAATTTGCCTCTTTATACTCACAGCCAGGCAAGGTATTCAAATAGTTGGGCTTTGTCAGCTTTGCACCATCAATCTTATCATAAATTGTAGGATAAAATTTATCTTTTAAATGAGTTCCATTATACGAGATATCGCGCATACTTCCCCATACCGACACATGATTCACAATCGTTGCCTCGAATGAGGCACCCCACCAACGTTTCAATATCAATCCTTGGTTTGAGGCGTAGACATCCATACCAACAATCGGATTCAGACGTGCCTTAAAATTCTTATCGTAATAGAAAAAAGCAGGTTGTAACAACGCTAACGAGAAACTCTTATGGTTAGTCCACTGCACATAGGCATCGGGTATAGTGTCACGCTCTAAAGCATAGTCGTTTAAGAAAAAGAGCAAATCCTTATACTGACGGCGATTTAATAAGGAGTCCGCACGCAAGGCCTCCTCAAGCTTCTCGGCAATATAGATGCGACTATAAGGGCGCTGTATCGAGTTCAGCGTTATCACACCATCCGTTGCCAACTCATCTATATAGTCGTACAAACGCGTATAGTCCAACGACACCGGGATATCCTGTGCCATCACCCCCACAGAACTCAATCCAAAAAATAGTAGTAATATGTATGTGTATCTTTTCATAGTCATTTTTGTTTATGGTTAGTAGTATGCTCACTTCGTTTGCCTAGGATGCTGCGTTGCACTCTGCAATAGATACTACGCGTTAAATTTACACACAAAACAAACATCCTCCGCGAAGCGAAGCGGAGCATTAAACGCGAAGCAAAGTCAAGCATCAATGGCTCCTGGCCTTCCGCACCACAATATTATTCACAATCTTCCAGAAATAGTTAAAGTCGGTACGCACAACACCATATTGTTCACAAGCCTCCAGATAGCGAAGTTCCGACTCCTGAATCTCATCCAACGTCTTAGGCATATCGGCATAGAACGGTGGCAGCAGCCCCGGCTTATAGAGCGTGCGCTTCTCTTGCAGCTCAATAGCATAAAGACTGAAGAAGTGATGACTCAACGGACGCACACCCACCAACTTCATATCGCCACGCACTAGGTTCACAATCATCGGCACCTCATCAATCCAATATTTACGCATGAAAGCCCCTAAAGTGCTAATGCGAATATCATCCTTTATCTTTCCTCCCTCTTGCAAATCATTCTTATCGTACATGTAGGCTTGCAGATATTCTGAATAGGGATGCATGGTACGCATCTTATAGACATTGAAACGTCTGCCACCCTTACCCACTCTATTGAGTTTTATAAAGGGACCATACTTACGGTTCACCTGAGGCTGTGGGTCATAGTGACGACATGCTGTCACAAAGGTCATATCGCCTACACGATCCTCATACAGCACCTCAAAGCCACAGTAGTAGAGACGACCAAGCACCTCGGTCTGCGAAATGGAACGGTTCTTACCCTTAGTCAAATCAAAATAGAGGTGGTTAGTCAAAAACAACTTCGGACAGATACGACGTACAAAGAAGTGACCACAATATATGACCCAATTCAAACCTAAAGGGTATCGCTGCAGAATACGCTCCTTAGTCACCTTCTGATCCATGAAACAGCATAAGAAGAGCCCATCATCGGCAATACGTTGATTCACCGTACAGAACAGCTTATTGATCTCCCTCACATGATTCAGAGGTTTCAAATTCACAATCTGATCATGCTTCAATGGCTTAATGCTCTCAAAATTAAAATGGGTATCCGAGGCTAATACCTTGGTCGTGCTACTACCTAGATCTATACGCTCACGTACCAAAGTTAGGTACGAAGCATCGCTGTAGTTTGTTATCGACTCCTCTATCACCTTCACATCCTCATCCGAGAGACGCTCTTTTGGCACCACCAGTGGCGATGGCGGACGGTTCTCAAACACCATCTGCGCATCGTCCATATTCAAGGCATAACGATAGCCATAGTAGAGCAACAGAAAAAAGATATTATAGATGGCCACAAACTCTATCAACATCACCGAAACCCATTCCGACTGGCTCAACGGATTGATAAAAAAGAGTATCAGCACCAACCCTATCAAAATAAAACTCAAACCAAAGACCTTACCCGCTGCCTTAATATAATCCATCAGACGCAACGATCGGTATTTATCCAAAAAATAACCTATCGTAGTCCAGACAAAAAAGAGCAAGATAAAGAAGTAAACATAGTTTACAATCTCCGACTTATGGGCCAGCATACGCCACACCACAATAGTACCTATCGCAGCCAACCATAAAAGCAGGTCGACCAACAGTAACCACCATACAGGACGGTACCACTTAAATCTATGTTTTATAGCCATTAATAAACACTTAAATAATAATACAACAATTTATTTAAATCGATATTGATAATCTGGATCATCACGCATTATCTTTCTGCTTTCTGGATAATTTTCTACAAACCAAGTTAAGAAAGCAGTATAATCTATTTTATCAGCTAATAATAATTTTCGTTTTGCTTGAAAATATTCCCTTCTATTTTCCATCTGTAATAACACATCTAATTTTTCAAACATTGCTTCACGCTCATCAGGTCTAAAACCAAATGTCAATCCATAGGTATGTTCTTCCTCTTCTAAATAAGCAATCCTGTCTACAAAACTATTACAACGAATAGATGGAACTCCTAATACTGCTGCCTCAGAAGTCATTGTCTGACTATCGCCTATAAAGATTGAGGCAAAAGCCATCAATGAATGTGCTTTTTCTGGGGCTACTTTTAACTGATATTTCTTAAACTCATCATCAATATGACGCTCCGTAGTAATAAATACTTTACCATAAGGTTCTAAACGTTTAATAATTTCACGTTTATCCTCAATCGACAAGCCTTGAACACCTACATCATGATGCGCTTTAAAGGCATTAAAACGTAAAATAAAATAAGTTTCTCCTGCTTTCAAACCACACGCTTCAAGCACTGTTAGATCCGGAGTAAAACGTTTAGGATGTAAATAGGCAAGTTCATGATAAGCAGCCACTTTAATGGTCTGGTTTGCTTTCCGAGGTGTACAGATTGGACTTAATATCGTATCGCAAAACGGATGGGCATATTTAGCGAAGAGAGGCTCTACTTCATCATCATCATCATCAAGAACGACACTCTTCATACGCGACAATTTACTAACATGAGGTATGGTAATTGAAGTTCCCATACCTATATCTATCTTATATTTTTGAACTATACTAAACAAGCGCCAGTTATAAACTAACTGACCTACTGCCTTATAAATTAAGCTATCTTTTTTATCACCTAAATAGATATAGGGTATGCCATAATTATCCAGCAACTGCATGGCACTTGGTATATTCTTCACAGTCACAATAACATGATGTCCTTTTTGTGTCAACTCAAAATAACTATTGCGAAGCAAATGTACATGTGCCGGATGTGCTATGTCAATTAAAAAATTACTCATCGCTTTCCTTTTAAATACTTTATTCCTAATTCTCCTATCTTATATAATAATGGATTACAGATAGCAATAAAACGGCCCTCCTGAACCAATTTACCTCCAAATTTTGCTTTGAAATCACGTACTCCATACCCTTCATTAGGTTTACCTGCTCCCATCATATCAAAACATGACATGCCATGATTCATCGCATATTCCATACCTGCATAAGTAGCAAGCGTGGAAGGATATACATGTTTTATCTTACCATCCTCGCAGAAAACAAACCAATAATAGAGTATTCTATCTTTTAAAGCAGCAAACACAGTCCCACAAATAATTACTCCCTGATGCCACAATAATACTATCTTTCCAAAAGAGGTTTTATGTAATTTCTCAAAGAATTCATAAGGGAATAAGGGTGTTTTAATACGTTCTTTATATAATTGATGTAATAATTGATAATAGGCTTTTAAATCTTGTTCGTCAAACTCTCCTACTACTTCAACTCCTTCTCTTAATGTTGTTCTGATATCTCTTTTCCGACTATTGCCTAAATTAGTTTTGATAATATCGAGTGTTGAAGTGTCTATCTTAAAATTCAAATGTTCACGGTATTCAAATCCACTGAATTTAAATACCGATTTATAGTTACTATAATCGGTATAATTACGTATTTCTATATAAATCACCTGTTTCCTCAAATGTTCCTTCACAAAGGTCATAAGCTGTTGTACAGCATCATCACTAATAGTATCCGACAACAAGGCACCACCTGGTACTATGGCTCTACGAGACAAATAGCCAATAATTGGTTTTCGTTCTTTTTGAATATAACCCATTACAACACCTTTCAATTCACCAGCTTCTGTGACACCATATACAAATGGTTCTATAAAAGAGAGCGAATCATAAAATGCATAACATTCTGAACTTTGAAAAACAGAACTGGTCTTAGAATATTTTAATAAGCTATCCCAAGAAGATTTATCTATTGCTTTATATTCATTTAATAGTGATATCATTATTCTCTATTTGAGGAAATTTATCAATACGTACATCCGATTGTTTCGAAACATATCTTAAAAACTTTTCTAAAGTCTTTTCATTATATTTAATAAATGTTTTTGAATGACCTATGAGAACAATGCTTACATTTTCATTATTTCTAATTCTCCGTTTTATACGTTTTAAGCAAGATATCATTTGGGAGCCACTCAACTGATTAAAATCATATTTACGTGGATTCTTATGTATTAATGCATGTAAACTTAAATTCCCACTATCACTTCTAGATGATTCAATCACTTGTTCTTTCTGTTTATGTTTATGTAAACGTGCACGTAACATTCGCAATAAACGAATAGGAGTAATAAACGACCAAAAGTAACACATTTCGCAATAAATAGGAAATTCGTATAGCTTACCTAAATCATCGCGTTGATTAATATTTTTGGAACTTGCTTTATACCATTCCCAATTACTATAAGCAGATCGATAATCAAAATCAACATTCCCTCCTTGGTGGCCTCCCTTATATACAGAACTATCTATCTCAATACCATTAGAGATCAGTGCATCATAAATATCAGGTGTAGGCATCATAGACCAATTGGCGGCTCTAAAAATCCTACATCTATAGGTTGTATCAATAGGTTTTAAGAGTGACTCTAAATAGTCTTTACACTGTTGTACCATCCCATAAATATTAGAATAGGGCAAAGCGGCCATATTATAGTTCTCAATCGCTTGGCTCCACTGTTTACCATTATATTGAGAACCGAAATAAGAAGAGTGAATATGTAATTGCACATCATGTCCTCTGTGTAGAGCATCTTTCAACTGCTCTTCTATCAGTAAATAAGAAAATTTATCTTCACCATGCGCTTCATAATACTCTTTAAAACATAACACCTCTGCCACATCCACTAAGATGGTCAGTTTACCATGATACTGCTCTAACAAATCCATCAAACGATTGGTGGGTTCAACCATCAAAGCCAACGGATCGCCATCGCCATTACCATGAATCTCATAATCTAAAGTAAATATTAAATTATATTCCATCTTTAAATCTTAATTTATTAAAAGCATAAATACCTTTTGAAGCGCACTCTATTTGAATCTTATACATCTCTTGAGAGTTTAAAACCCATGTATCTGCATTTCCTAATTTACCCTCAACTATTTTATCTTTCATATAGGGATACATTTTCATATTGGCACGTTCTAAACTGAAATAGTGAGGATCATGACAATTAGTTTCTACAAATAGCTCTTCTCCCTGGTAACCTTTAACTTTTACATGATATCTCTTTTTACAATAAGGGTCTATAGGATAATCAGTATATAAATCATCTATTATACGAATCATGATCATATGGTCGAAATTTACTCCTATTAAAACATTCTTCACATTCAAATCTAATAGCTTTTTGTAAGGCGACTTTTCATCATACATACTTTTGGACAATTCATGTCCTTCCATCAATTTTTTAGCATCTTTACCCCAAGCGGCTAAAGGATGTGTGGGATGTATACTCCGAAAGACTCCGTCCATTTTGCGAAATTCTTCTGTTACTAAACCATTCTTAGATGGTGTATTTAAAACATCAAAAACCACTTCAGATTCCAAATAGTTATAACAATCACGATGTGGATATGTTGGCATAACAATTAACCCTTCTTCTGTAATATAACATTGTAGTGCTCTAATTAAAGTCTTGGCACCATCTTTTAATATGCCTATTTTAGACATTGAAAGATTAATTACTATTTTATCTTTCGGATAAATTCCCATTTTGGGGAATTGTGCTATCAAATCTTATTCAGACAGT
>CAMTOX010000003.1 GCA_947074225.1 uncultured bacterium | reverse complement strand
AACATTAGCAATTGTGCTGCCTTCATTTATTTTAATGCTTATTATTGCCGGAGTGATTTATAAATTCAAGAATAACTATTGGGTTGAGAGTGCACTAAAAGCACTAAGACCGGCAGTGGTTGGCCTTATCGCCGCTGCAGCATTACTGCTCATGAATCCAGAAAACTTTGGACCTCATCTGAGCGACTGGATTAGTTGGGTGCTCTTTGGCGTTACTTTTATTGCTACCTATTGGTTGAAAATAAACCCCATAGTGATGATTGTTATTATGGCAGGCGTGGGCATTCTCGTTTATTAAACTGCAGAATAATAAAATGAAGAGTGATAACACTGTGGTATAATGCAATAATGAATAGATAAAAAGATGTGAAAACCAAAGAAAAGAAAAATAGAGAGAAAATATTTAAAGATATTTCATTACATTTGGCAGTTAATCACTAGAGAAATATTTAAGAACATTATTATAGTCAAATAATAAAAACTTAAACGGTATCTCTACCATTGAAAAAGAAATTTCAGTGGTAGATTATTAATTTTAGACAACATCTTTGCTAATTCTTTTAGTGCCATAATGTAGAAACTCATTCATTATAATAGATTATTTTTCCATTTACAAAGTAGAAAAACAGTCACTTACAAACTATTATAACCTATTATATTACACAAACAACTATAACTCATTAAATATCTCATTGTAATTATGGACTTTACCTTATCCAAATACCGTAAATTATTGGAGGCTCTTCAACGTAAAGGCTATCGCTTTATTACTTTTGAGGAGTATTATGCAAACAAAGCAAGTTTTGACAATGAAAGCATCGTTATTATGCGCCACGATGTTGATTTACTTCCGGAAAATGCCTTCGCCATAGCCGATATTGAACACCGTTATGGTATTCGTTCAACCTATTATTTCCGCATAGTACCCGCAAGCTATAATGCAGAGGTTATTGAACGCATTGCAGCTTTAGGTCATGAGATAGGTTATCATTATGAAGATTTATGTATTTGTAATGGCGACCACCACTTAGCTATTAAACATTTTGAAGAGAGCCTTGAGAAATTGCGCATTCACTATCCAATTCGCACAATATGCATGCATGGCAGTCCGCGTAGCAAATACGATCCTAAAGATGTATGGTCAGCCTACAACTATAGGGCATATGGAATTATTGCCGAGGCCTACCGAGATGTTGATTTTAGCAAGATAGGTTATCTGACAGATACCGGCCGATGTTGGAATGGTGCTAAATATAGCATACGCGATAAAGTAGATACCCCATATACTTTGGAGTGTAAAACCACAGACGATGTGATAGCATGGATAGAGCGCTATAAACTACCTCAACAACTAATGATTACTACCCACCCACAACGATGGAACGACAAGAGTTTACCATGGTTAAAAGAGTTCGTGTTACAGAATATAAAGAATCAGGTAAAGAAACAGATAAACAAACGCAAGCAGTAAAAAGAGATATGAAACTTATAGTAATAGCTGGAGCACGTCCGAATTTCATGAAGATAGCTCCCATGATGAAAGCCCTACACGACAACCCTCATATTACCACAATTTTGGTACATACAGGTCAGCATTACGATTTGAAAATGTCGGGACAATTCTTTGAAGAGTTGAACATACCCATGCCTGAAATAAACTTAGAGGTAGGTTCAGCATCGCAAGCTGTTCAAACTGCTCGTATCATGGAACGTTTTGAGGAGGTTTGTTTAACTGAGAAACCAGATGCTATATTGGTAGTTGGCGATGTTACAAGTACTGCTGCCTGTTCATTAGTAGCTTCCAAATTGGGTATCTCGGTAATACACTACGAGGCTGGACTACGTAGCAACGACCGTACTATGCCCGAAGAGATAAATCGTTTAGTGACCGATGCTATAAGCGACCTCTTCTTTACTACCAGTGCCGATGCCGACGACAATTTATTGCGAGAGGGAGTAGATGAACGTAAAATCTTCATGGTGGGTAACCTGATGATTGATTCATTGGTAGGAAATTTAGATAGAGCCATGCAAAGCCCACTACGTTTTAAACTCTTAAATAGAGAACAAGAGATTGCTTTTGGTAAAGAGTTTGTAAAAGGTCATTATGGGGTAATGACTTTCCACCGACCCGGTAATGTTGACGATGAGGAAAGTTTACGTAGACTAATAGATTTATGGGGCGAGGTATCGGAGAAAGTTCCCTTAATATTCCCGGTGCATCCACGCACTTACAAGAATATTGAACAGTTTGGCTTACGTGGCGAGATTGATAAATATGAGCAGTTGTATTTCATTGAGTCGTTAGGCTATTTACAATTCATACATTTAGTGAGTCAGGCTCAATTTATCTTAACCGATTCGGGAGGTATACAAGAGGAGACCACCTATTTGAATATACCCTGTTTAACAGTACGTCCAAATACAGAACGTCCCATAACAGTATGGGAGGGAAGCAATAAGTTAATCAAGGTAGATGCCATAGTGCCGGAGATTGAGGAGATACTTTGTGGAAAAGGAAAGCATGGTAAGCGCCCGAAATATTGGGATGGAAATGCTGCCCAACGCATAGTTAAAGAGATAGAGAAGTTTTATAATTTGTAGTTTTAGAGAGGATTAAGAGAGATGAGAGATGAATTGAGAGGTGCTCCAGAGTGGTTAAGCCGCACAGAGTTGCTCTTTGGAGAAGAACGTTTAGAGCAGTTACGTAAAGCTCATGTTTTAGTAGTAGGACTGGGAGGCGTTGGTGCCTATGCCGCAGAGATGTTGGCACGTGCAGGAGTGGGTGAGATGACATTAGTGGATGGAGACACTGTTAATGAGAGCAATTGCAACCGACAGCTCATAGCACTAAACAGCACTATAGGTTTACCCAAGAGTCAGGTTCTGGCAGCACGACTACGCGACATAAATTTCAATATAAAATTGCATCTGCATCAAGAGTTCTTGCGCGACCAAAGAACCATAGAACTCTTAGAAGCAGCCCCTTATGATTATGTTGTAGATGCCATAGACACGTTAAGCCCTAAAGTATTTATGTTGAGTCAAGCACACGAGCGCGGTCTACCTGTAGTATCGAGTATGGGTGCAGGTGGTAAAGTAGACCCTAGCATGATTCGTCTTTGCGATATCTCAAAATCAGACTACTGCAAATTAGCACGCATGGTACGTAAGCGATTGCATAAACTAGGAGTGCGACGTGGCATTATGGTGGTTTACTCTAATGAAGTGGTGCCTGAAGATGCTGTGATAATAACAGAGGGAGAACAAAACAAGAAGTCCAATGTAGGTACGGTATCTTATATGCCTGCCATGTTTGGGTGTTACATAGCCTCGCACATCATAAGAGAACTTACTAAGGTGAAACCCTCGGAAGTTCAAACAAATGAAACTAAAGAAGATGATAAAGATTAAGAATATAGAGAAACGTTTTGGGAATTTAGAGGTTCTTAAGGGTGTTAATATGGAGATTGCCCCAAAAGAGATTGTCTCAATAATGGGTCCCAGCGGAGCCGGTAAGACTACACTTTTACAAATTATTGGCACATTAGACAACCCTAATGGTGGTAGTGTAGAGATTGCAGGAACCGACGTGTTGAAACTTAGCGAGCGAGAGAAATCGCAATTTCGTAATCAAGAGATAGGTTTTGTATTTCAGTTTCACCAACTCCTACCGGAGTTTAGTGCCATAGAAAATGTGATGATGCCAGCCCTAATAGCAGGTCGTAGTTTTGGCGAAGCAGAAAAGGAGGCACAATCCTTGTTGGAGTATTTAAAGTTAAGCGAACGCAAAACACATAAGCCTTCAGAGCTATCGGGAGGGGAGAAACAGCGTGTGGCTGTGGCACGTGCATTGATTAATAAACCTTCGATTATACTTGCCGATGAACCTTCGGGAAGCTTGGACAGTAAAAATCGGAAGGAGCTACACCAACTCTTCTTTGACCTTCGCGACAACTTCAATCAGACAATATTGATTGTGACACACGACGAGGAGTTGGCCAATATTAGCGACCGTGTAGTGCATATGCGTGATGGATTAATAGAAATTTGATATTAAAATAAGTTAAACATGCTAACTTATCTGATATTCAAAAGAACAGAAATACAAAAAGTTTGAAAAAGTGCGTTATGGAGAGGTGTTCCATAGCCAATTTAAGTCTCAATAACACAATGAAATGATTGCAGAAGTTTGTGAAATGATATTATTTATTATCTTTGCACTTGTAACAATAACTGCAGTAACATTTCGTTATAAAAGAAGTGAAAGATGGAAGAACAATTTGATGATATTCGCCCTTATTATGACAGCGAATTACAAGAGGCGTTTGAGCAGTTAGTGAAAGACCAAGAGTTCCTAAGTGTAGTAAAACAGATATTACCCGCCGATGTATATGAGCATCTGCCAGAGATTTTTAAAAGTATAAAAACTCAGCAGGAGTTTCAGGAACGCATAATGAAACCTATATTAGAGGATTTATTGGCAAGTAGAGGTTCTGTACTTACAGGAGTAGGCTTTGACAGCAATGATAAGACTCCTTACTTATATGTAAGTAATCATAGAGATATTGTAACCGACTCTGCTTTCTTAGATTGTTTATTACTAAGAAATCATATGGATACGTTGCAAATAGCTTTAGGCGATAATCTTTTAGCTCGACCATGGGTACGTATAGTAACGCGCATAAACAAGAGTTTCATTGTGAAACGTAACTTTGCGCCACAAGATGCTATGAAGGTATTTTCGCAACTATCGAGTTATATTCGTCATGCTATTACTGAGATGAAGAGTAGTGTATGGATTGCACAACGCGAAGGAAGAGCAAAGGACTCAAACGATGTTACACAAGAGAGTATATTGAAGATGTTTGCTTTTAGTGGTACGGGCACCTTTATTGAGAACCTAAAGCCATTAAACATTCGTCCGACAGCTATTAGCTACGAGTTTGATCCTTGCGATTATTTGAAGGCTATGGAGTTACAACAAAAACGCGACAACCCCGATTTTGTAAAGTCTAAAGCCGACGACATGCGCAGTATGGCAATAGGCATACAAGGTAAGAAGGGCAGAATAAATTACACATGTGCCCCTTGCATAAATGCTGAATTAGATAAAATAGCTGCTCAGACAAGCAATCGCAAAGAGCAGGTGCAACGTGTTAAGGATTTGATAGACCAAAACATTTATGCCGGATATATCATGTATCCGATAAATTATGTAGCATACGAGGCTTTAACAGGCAATAATCAGTTCTATGATAAAATAACAACTGAAGAACGTATGAGCGCCGAGAGCTATATCGAGAGCCAATTAGCAAAGATAGATTTACCAAATGCCGATGCACGCTATTTACGTCTGATATTTTTGGAGATGTATGCCAATCCATTGATGAACCATTATCATATAAGGTAAGCTTTAGGGAGTAAGCACTTAACCTTAATTTTTAGAACAAAGCAAAACGAGAATCAAGAAAGAAAATAATCAATAATGTTTAACTTTAAAACACACATTTATGCTTAACAATCACCCTAAGGGTCTTATCCCTGCGGCGTTAGCAAACATGGGAGAACGTTTCGGTTTCTACACCATGATGGCTATTTTGACACTATTCCTCATGTCGAAGTTTAATTTAACTGGTACTGAGGCCGGAGTGTATTATTCAATTTTCTACGGTGCTATTTATATTTTAGCATTAGTAGGTGGTGTTATTGCCGACCGCTTGAAAAACTACAAAGGCACTATTATTGCTGGTCTTTTGGTAATGACATTAGGTTATTGCTTCTTAGCAATTCCACAATTAATCTCTACCAAATACATTGCTTTAGCAGCTTTATTAATTATTGCTTTTGGTAATGGTTTGTTTAAAGGTAACTTACAAGCGTTGGTAGGTCAAATGTACGATAACGATAAATATAAAGGTTATCGCGACTCTGGTTTCCAAATTTTCTACATGTTCATTAATATCGGTGCTATGTTTGCTCCATTCTTGGCAGTGAGCGTACGTAACTGGTTTGTTAGCCTTCAAGGCTATAAATATAGCTCAGACCTTCCAGGTCTTTGTCATGAATACCTTGGCGGAGCCATGAGCCCTGAAGTAATTAATGGTCGTTTCACTACATTAGCTTCTGAAGTAAGCATGGAAAGCATGGATGTTACCGACTTAACTGCTTTTGCTACTAATTACCTTGAAGCATTTAACACTGGTTTCCACTGGGCATTCTCTACTGCTATTGTAGCTATGATTATCTCATTAGTGATTTTCTTAGTGTTCAAGAATAAACTTCCTAATCCAAAAGGTAAAGAGGTTGAAGTACAAGCCGATGGAACTACTATTACTAAAGAAGAGATTAAACAAGATGCTAGAGAGATTAAACAACGTATCTATGCATTATTCGCAGTATTTGGTATCGTAATTTTCTTCTGGTTCTCATTCCACCAAAATGGTTTAACATTGACCATGTTTGCGAAAGATTTTACCCGTTTGAGCATCTTTGGACATTCAATTTCTGCTGAGATATTCCAATCTATTAATCCTATCTTAGTAGTATGTTTAACTCCAATAATCATTGCTATCTTTAGCAGAATGGAGAAAAAAGGCAAACAACCTTCTACTCCTAAGAAAATTGCTATTGGTATGGGTATTGCTGCATTGGCATTCGTAGTAATGGCATTAGGTTCAATAGGTATACCAACATTAAACGAGGCTAAAGCTGCCGGTGGATGTCCTGAGGCATTACGCGTGACTCCAGCATTATTGTTCATTACCTATTTCATCCTTACTGTTGCCGAGTTGTTTATCTCGCCACTTGGATTATCGTTCGTATCTAAAGTTGCTCCAACTCACTTGCAAGGTTTAATGCAAGGTTGTTGGTTAGCTGCTACTGCAATAGGTAACTTCTCATTGGTACTTGGTGCTATGATGTATGAAAACATCTCTATCTCTATTACTTGGACTGTATTTGCCATAGTATGTTTTGCATCTATGTTCATTATGCTTGCCATGGTAAAATGGTTAGAGCGTGTAGCTAAATAATCATTACCTTTATAAGATATTAAAAGGGTGAAGGTTCGCAATGAACCTTCACCCTTTCTATATTTAAAGGCGTTTTGCTTTAGAATCCTACAATTAGCTGTTTAAAACGGCGATACTCTTGTACGAAGTTTGGTGTAAAGATAGCGCTATCTAAAATTTCCTCTAACTCTGCAATATTCCAGAAACGTCCTTCGCTAATCTCTGCCACATCTGGATATATGGTTCCATCGTAAATTGCTTTATGAACATGTACCAACTCCTCCTCTACTTGAGAACGAAAAAGATAGGTAGTTAATGAAGTGGGGTTGCCAATCTCAATACCTAACTCTTCTTTGGTTTCTCTGTAGAGTGCTTGGCTAATTGTTTCACCATAGTCTACATGACCTCCCACAGCAGTATCCCACTTTCCAGGTTGGATATCTTTATGGATAGATCTTTTCTGCAAGTAGAGTTCTCCTTTACTATTAAACAGATGCAGATGTACTACCGGATGTAGTTTAAATGTTCCTGCATGTGCTTCTTTACGGGAAATCTTACCAATAACATTCCCATTGGTATCTACTTGTGGTAACCACTCCTCTTGTTCTACATACATTATATTGGGTATTAAAAAACGTAGTATGATTAACATACTACGTTTATATATATTACAATTTAAGCATTAATGCCATGCCTCTTTTCCAAATCTGTTCCAACGTATTTTGCCATGGAACCACTTCTTATCGGGATTTAAAGAGAGCCATACAAATATTGGTCGTCCTACAACGTGGTCTTCTGGCACAAATCCCCAAGCACGGCTATCGGCCGAGTTGTGTCGGTTGTCGCCAAGCATATAGTAGTAGTCCATCTTAAAGGTATATTTTGTAGCAGGTTCACCATTCAAATAGGCAATATTATTCTTATACTCTAATGTATTTCCTTCATAGTTTACTATACAGTGAGAGTAACGAATAAGATTATCTTCTGTTAATTCAATAGACTCACCTTTTTTAGGGATCCACAGTGGGCCATAATTATCTCTACTCCAAACGCCGGAATAAGCCAATGGATAGAGCGGCATTTGTTTGTTGGGTTCCGACTCTTCCATTTTAACAGCCTTTACAAAAGGAAGCTGTTTAATTTTATCTAGAGCAGCATTGGTTAATGACATTCTATATACAGGTCCATTAGCACTATTCATTACAGAGACCTCATTAAGGGTAATATCCATCTTCACTAATGACTCTTCCGAGAAACGTGAACCATCGGTTAGCACATAGTAGTTATGCTCTAATAAAGGTGGGTTAACTTGTGCCTCACCATTAATGTACACTTGGCTCTCTCTCATTTCAAACACCTCACCAGGAAGCGCTACACAACGTTTTACGTAGTTCTCGCGTCTATCTACCGGACGCCATATAATATTGCCATAAGAGCCTTTATTTGCTTCTATTACTTTCTTACCTGCTGCATGACGTTCGTTGATATATTGATAACTCATAATAGAGTCGTCGGGAAACTGATTAAATTGCGCTGTTCGCGATGCTTCAATATAACAGAGCGTATAGTAATCGGGGTTAGATACTCTGGCAGTAACGGTATCTCCTTCCGGGAAATTAAATACCACAATATTCCCTGTTTCAATCTCTGCCCAGCCTTTAAGTCTATGATAAGGCCATTGAGGCTTAACAAAATAAGAATTACAATTGAGTATTGGGAAAGTATTCTGCACTAAAGGAAAAGAGAGTGGAGTCATGGCTGTGCGTGGTCCATAACTAGCTTTACTTACAAATAAGAAATCGCCAACTAAAAGAGTCTTCTCCAAAGAAGAAGATGGTATTTGATAGTTCTGAAATAGGTATAGATTTATAAAATAGACCGCTACGAGTGCAAATATAATGGCATCTAACCAACTACAAATGGTATAGAGAGCTTTATTCTTTGTTTTCTTCCAGAAACTCCATGGAATAAACTTGGTGATATAAAGGTCGAAAATAAGTGGTAATAAGAATAACCACCAATAGTTTCCTAACCAAATAATAAATAGAATATAAATTGTGGTCCATAAAGCACACATGATCCAGTTTTTCAACGGACGTTTAAAGCGATCTTTCAACATATAATAATCTGTTTTAGTATGATAAAAAGGTATTAAAATTAAAATTGCATCATCTCCTGCATGGTTAAGAATCCTTTATGCTTCACGGCATATTCTGCGGCAACTACAGCACCGACAGCAAACCCCTCTCTGCTCTTAGCTTCGTGAGTAATAGTGATAATATCTACCGGTCCTTCATATTTTATGGTATGTATACCAGGTACTCTTCCTTCGCGAATAGATTTAATAGGTATCTCCGACACTTCTCTAGGCTGTGCACCTGCTACCCAACTACTTTTACGGTCTACCAATTGTATAATATCCTCTCCTAATGTAATAGCTGTACCACTTGGTGCATCTTTCTTTTCTGTATGATGTATTTCGGATATAGAGACGTCGTACGATTGGAATGCGTTCATCATTTGAGCCAACTTTCTATTTAACTCAAAGACCATATTAACTCCTAAACTAAAGTTTGAGCTCCAGAAGAGTGTTTGTCCATTCGTTTTAAGTTCTTCTTTGAGTTCAGGCAAGCGATCCCACCACCCTGTTGTTCCAGAAACCACAGGAACATTTGCAGCCCATGACTTACGAATATTATCGACTGCTTGAGAAGGTACTGTAAACTCTATGGCAACATCGGCCGAAGCAAAAGCACTACTCTCTATAGCATTTGGATTATCAACATCAACAATAGAGACAATTCTATGCCCTCTCTCTTTAGCAAAACGTTCTATGGCTTTGCCCATCTTTCCATATCCAATTAATGCAATTTTCATCTTTATATAAGTTTCTATGTTATATTCCGTTTTCTCTTACAAAATCTAAAGCCTCAATTACCTGCTCTTTGGTAGCAGTCTGATTTATTCTAACATCGCCCACTCCAGCTAAAAGGGTGTAGTTTACTCTGTCTGAATCGTTCTTTTTATCGTGCTTCATTAAATCTAATAATGCTTCATACTGATCGCAAGTAAAAGGGAATTGACCATAATATTTTTTAGCGTAATAGAGCAGCTGTAGAAGATACTCTTTAGGGAATTTAAGTATGATATGCGATAGGTACAGCGCGCATACCATTCCCCACATAACAGCATAACCATGTAGAAGGGGCTTTTCCATAGAGTAAGATAATGTTTCAAAAGCATGTCCGAATGTATGACCAAAGTTAAGTGCTTTACGTTTTCCCGTTTCGTGTGGGTCGGCCTCTACAATGCGTTGTTTAATGGTAAGATTCTGTTCCAACAATGTTTTTAGACGTTTCCAGTCTAAATGTTCTAAATCGAAACTGAAGGTTTGTTCTAAAACAATAGTATCTGAAATAAGACCATGCTTAATCATCTCTGCAAATCCAGATCTGAAGTTATAATCGTCCAGACTTTTAAAGAATTCCATATTCACCACAACGGCAAGTGCAGGGTTATATAGCCCAATTTCATTCTTTAATCCTTGGAAATTAATGCCTGTCTTACCACCTGTTGCAGCATCAATAGCTCCCAATAAAGTCGTGGGGAAATTTATATATTGCATGCCTCTTTTAAATGTCGATGCTGCAAAACCACCTAAGTCGCTCACCATACCACCCCCTAGATTCACTAATAAAGAACGTCGGGTAGCACCATGTTCCATTAAATATTGCCATATCATGGTCACTGTATCAATGGTTTTATAGAGTTCACCAATGGGAATCATAATTACATGACTAGACTTGAATTCAGGCATTTCAAGAATGGCTCCTAAACAGTGATGTGCTACTTGTGCATCTGTTACAATATAAATAGCATCGGGCGAATATGATTTTAGCAAAGGGTTGATAGCCTTTGCTAAATCGGTTGTTATTATAGTCTTATGTTCGTTCATTCCAATCAAATAATAACTGCAAAGATAATAAATAGTAAAACATATATATCAAAAACTGAACGATATTTATTTTGAGTGAATTATATGGCGAGAATAAAGCGCGATAACAATATAAGAAAGTCTAAAAAAGTATCATTTTTTTAATCTCTACATATTAGTCAAAAATATTTATCAAATATATAATTAAAAATTAGCACTTGGTAAAATTAAAAAAAATTACACTAAAATTAGTAAGTTATAAGTTATAAAATAGGCAAAACGATTGATTATCTGATTGTTATGAATTAAGTTAACTACCTTTTAATTTCTAATTTTATAGATAAAATAATAGTCTTTGGTATCTATTTTGTGCGAATGTGAAAGATTTAATATCAAGCAATAGAGTAAAGTATATAAATGTGAAATTAAATAGATATGATATTAATCTAAACAGAACGACAATGAAAAAAAGATGCAAAACAAAAAGTGTGACAAAAACACTTTATGAGAACGAGAAAGATGTCAGCAAGATCCTTCATTTAATGAAACGCCCTATCCAAGGAACTATTTTATGCCTATTCATGTTGATGTGCTCTTTTACACTTACAGCACAATCACCGACCTTCAATCATCAAGTAGGACACTCCGGTAGATCTCTACAATCAAATGGTATGCAAAGTGTTCATACTACAGAGATTATAGTTTATGTGCCAGCTTCGAGAAGCACAGGTAAAACATTGGTATTACCAGAGAATAGATTTAATTATTCAAGATGGTATCAATATGACACCGACAGTAAAGTCACTACAGGTAGCATTACGGTTAATAGCTACAGCCAAATGTTAGATAATAAAGGTATTTATAGAATAGCCACCTCAACATCTTCAACGACGAATGCCCTTAATGCAAATTACATTCTACCGAACAACATGATAAATGTTACAACAGGTAAGATAGTAGATATTGCGTGCGATTTATCCTATTATAAGGATTATAGCGTCGTAAATAATAACTTACTCATTGAGCCCACATTATCTCAACGTGTCATCTTCTCCATACATCCGGCAGCAGAGATGGTAGCTATGCTTGCTCCTTATGCCAATTCCAATGGCGGTACAAACGAAAGTTATTTAGAAGAGTATGAAATTACTGCTCCTAATGACCGTATAGTTCGTTTTGGACCACACTACAACTATATGGGTAGTAATAGTAATTACTATATTAACAATCTTACAGCCACCTCTAATGGTACATGGTATAAAAATGGAGTTGCAATAACAAATCCTACCGTTAGTAATAATAGGGTGCTTGCTGCACCTGCTACAAACACAACAGGAACTGTAGTATATACTTTAGTAGCCAATGGTTTTGGTATTGCAAAGTTTACTGTGAATTATGAACCTGTTACAGCTGTTGGTCCATATAGACCTGCCATAGTTAGTGAGAGCAGACTTCTCAATGACTACATTTTCATTACAGGTATCAACTTTGACAGTTATAGCCAACTACCACTTCCATGGGATGAAACCTCTTACGGCTTTAGCTATCCAGATTGGGAAAGATCAAGTAATGGGAATAGACACATCGACCTTGCTTGTTGGTCGGAATATACTTTTATGAATAGTATTAGTTCTGCTTACTCAAATTTCCTTAGAACGGGTATACGCGACATGAGCTATGAAAACGATAATAGCAAAACTAATGGTAGATTCCTATATGTAGACGCAAGTACAAGCCCCGGAAAATTTGCACAGCTTAGATTTGATAATGGTGGTTTATGTCCTGGTACAAGAATGTATGTATCGGCATGGGTAAACAATGTTAGTAAACACTCTATAGCACCAAATCTTAACTTCTCTATTATTGGTATAAACAATGATGGTAGTGAGGAAACTTTAAACATCTACACTACTGGTGATATCGAGGTTGGTAATTCTGGTGGACTATGGCGTCAGATATTCTTTGAATTTAAAGTCCCTAATAAAGAGTATGCTGAATATAGACTTCAGGTAACAAATAATGGTCAAAGTTCAATAGGTAATGACTTTGCAATAGATAATATTGCTGTATATAAACAGAAGACTGGTTTAATGAATTACCAAGCCGACAATGGCTGTGAAACATTACAAGATATAGTTATGATGCGCTTAGATATTTCAAGTTTAGATTTAGACCCATCATCAGAAATAGATAGTATCTACTACCAATATCAGAAAGCTGATGGAACACCTATTCAGTTAAACAACTATATTGGTAATGCTATTAACTATGGAACAATCCTTATAGAAAAAGCAGATACTAAAATAAATTATCCAGAATATCTTTCTACTGAGGCTCAAAGTGGCCTACAACAATTCTATCAAAAGAGAGAAGATTTTATAAATGGTGTCAGCACAGTTGATCCCGGAAATATTTTCATTACCAAAGAGGTGAATTATTTAAATGAGTTGGTCGATGTTTATTACGTTTTGCATAAGAGTGCAACTTACTTTAAACCAGACTCTACTATTAAATGCGTTGTAGCTATGACCCCTGCTTCATTAACGAATCAAGATAATTGTAGCATGGAAAATAGTATAACATTTGTACCACTCTCTAGCTTGGTACTAAATGGTGTATTGAACAAAAATATGGAAGGAGAGATATTATGTCCTAATGAGATTAATGAGATTAGCATTAGAAGCTACGGTTCGAAAGGAGACCTCACAGAGGTAGTTGAAGTAGATTGCTTCTACGATTGGCTCTATGGTAACAATACCGACTACGCCAATGGTGGTAAATATGCATTATATGATTACGATGCTATTAAAACAGCTATCGAGGGATTCCGTATGGATAACCCTACAGCTATAGACCTGTCGGGAATTACAGCAAGTACTAATGTATCGCAAGCGCAATTAGATCTATTAGGTGCACTGATAAGCAATAATATATTAATACTAGCTAGTAGAACGTTAGAGATAAGTCTTTTACCTGGTATCACATATATGACAGTATTCCCTATTGAAGCATCGGCTTATTATAACGATGAGCTTTATGAAATTTGTTCAGAACCATTAGTCATAAAACTGCACACTGCTTCCAACACGAACTTCTTTATTGGCAAAAACAGTGAGTATGGAATGCCTGTCGAGGTACGAAACAATTCACGCATTATACGTATGAGTGAAGTAGATGCTAATAACCCTACATTAACAATACCTATTTGCCAGATTAATAATATTACTATTCAAGAATTAAGTAATAGTAATATTTACCTACTCAACACTACAACCGACAAGGGAACAGATGTACCATTAAATGATTTATCGTACACTACAAAGACCTTTAACGATGTAGAAACGTCTGTAGTAGCACCAGATACATTCTTATTAATATCTAATCGCCATAGTGGCTTTAACTTCAAACAAGGACATCGTTATGATCTTGCCATAGTATTAGAAAAGAATGATGATGGAACATGTAATAGTAATGGTTATTTCAGTATTATCGTAGTGCCCGACTACGTTATGTGGACTCCTAAAGAGAATTCAAACTCATGGCATAGAGATTCAAACTGGACAATGACTGATGCTGTAGGAAATACTTCTAATAACAGCGGAAAAGGATTTGTGCCAATGAATCACACTAACGTCATAGTTACAGCTGCAGAGAGTAAGCCAATTCTAAAAGAGGTTAGTACAATAAATACACAAAGTGCCATGGTATTAAACGACAATGCACAAGCCAATATCTCATGGGATCTTAACTTTGTTGCAAATAGTTCAAGAAACATACACTTTAACGCACATGCACAATTAGCAAATCAACAGTTGCTCAATTACGATAGTGCTTGGGTAGATATGGCTATAGAGACTAATTCATGGGTACTAATCGCCCCACCAATGAATGAGATGGTAGTTGGCGATATGTATATCACAAGTGATGGCATTGAAAACAATCCTCTCTTTAGTCAGGTAGAGTCGCCCGATAGCCGTGGTGAATATGAGTTCTACACCTCCATCTTCAATAATGAGTCGAAGATGTTAGACCGTAACGGCATTGAAACACCAGTTACCGCAACTCAGTGGAGTATACCTTTTAATGCCCTAGAAAGTCCTATAAACATAGCACATGGATATGCCATATACACTGAAGGAAAAGGCGAAGATGAAGTTGTAGTACGTTTACCAAAAAGAGATACCATATACTACTATTATGGTACATATGGAGAACGCACAGAGCTGTTTGAAAGAATACCACGAAGTGGTAAAGGATATCGGTTAGCAGCAACAGATGGCGACCCTCTTGAGGCTGATTTCAGTATGCGATATGATCAAACACAAACAAGTCATCTCATGGCAAATCCATATTTAACAGAACTAGATATTGTTAAGTTCATGAATCACACTGCCAATAGCAGTAGTGCCACAGGAACCTACTCTATTTACGATAAGAATAGTGCAACTGGTATGACTACCTATAGTATACCACTTAACCTATCGACCTCGGGCAGTGCAATAGCACCTATACCAATGATGTCTTCTTTCTTGGTACATATAGATCCTGCTAATAACGCCCCTTACTTAACAGTATTACCAGAGATGTTCTACGATTCAAATGATGTTAGCTCAAGCGAAGCTCCGGCAAGATCCTCATTAGCAACTGCTAATAAAAACATATTAAGAATAACTGCTCAGAGAAACAACGAAATCTCACAATGTGTTATTGTTGAGGTTAGCAATAGTAGAAAAACTTGTCATTTGAATGAAGATGCTCTACTAATCATGATGTCAGAACAGGTAAACCCATCGGCCATCTATTCTAAAGTAGATAACAACGCATTGGTTATAAATGCAGTACCTTCAATAGATATGATCCCAATAGGAATAGCTATTCAGAATAGTAATGCTACAGAGTTCTTATCATTAACCTTCGATGGAGTAAGCGACTTTAATGGAGATCTTGAGCTATTTGACTCTAAAACTAATAAGAGTGCCTTACTAAGCGATGGTATGCGAGTGTCTATTCCGAACTTAGCCGATAGCGACGAACGTTACTATATCAGGAGTACATCAAATAGTCCTACCATAGTAGAAGAATTTGAGGAAGAAGAGAAGATTGGAGTATATCAACCACAAAATGGACAAATCTATATTACCTCAACAGTTCTTATGAAACAGATTAGGATTTATAGTATCACTGGACAGAAAATAATAGAGATGAACGAAGTAGATAGTTTCTCGGCTGAATTTAATTTACCAAATGGTGTTTATTTAATAGACATTGAAGGAGAAACAGGTATGTATAGAGAAAAGGTCGTGGTTCATTAATTTGTTAAACCCAATAAATAAACTTCTTATGAAAAAAATAGTATATAGAATATTCCTGATGATAAGTCTCATCGGAGTAATATCGTTAAGCAGTACTGTGTTTGCAAATGAACCATTCGGCACATATTCAATAAACACGGGAAACAGTGGTAATTATGGTTCATCATATTCACATTACAATAGCGGAGTCGTAGGTGGAACTATTCAAGGAGAGTACATTGGAAACCAACGGGCTATGAATGGAAATTTTGATGGATACGAATATCGGAACAATAACTATATGGACGATAGTTTCACTGTCTTAGACACTGACGACCTCTGGCATCGCACAGATGGTGGAACAAGTAACCCTGGAAGTGGTACTGAACTTGATACTAATGCCGCAACAGGAAATGTCGACACCCCATTATCGTTACCACATTACTTATTTGCATTTTTATTTATCGCATATATTGGTTTTATCTTCATAAAACGAAGAAAGCGAGAAGGTACAAAATGATATGTTTAGATTTATGATGTGTTTTGGGCTCTGCTACTGTGAAGTAGTGGAGCCCTTATTATTTACATCTGAACAACCTTTCCTTATTAAAGTTGTTCTTCATTAATCTTTTCTGATAGATACTCTACGTTTTATGATGATTACTATATAAACCAACAGTAGAAGAGCATAGATAAAATGAGCCGACAGTAATGGCGTATCCACATTACCTGTTGAACCACCATTAGGCTCCTTATCTGGATTCGGATTATTATAATCGGGAGATAAAGATTGATCTAGAAAAAAAGAGGGGCTATTGAATAATTCTAACATCTGATCCGATAAAGCATAACTTTCAATACTTCCATAAAATGGAGCATTCCCTACTTCAATCTTACCTATATGGCTTGAGCCACTATAAGAAGAAGTGCCATTGACTGAATTTAAACTTGGATATTCAGAATAAAATGGAGTTGAACTAACAAACGTATTTATACATACAAGAATAACTATGGTCGACAAAAAAAACTTAGCAGAAAAAGTCATAAAATGAAACTAATAAATTACCACAAATAATATTGATGATTGAATTGGAATAAAAACACACAAAAGATATTTTGAAGTATTCTTATGCTTGATTTAGTGAATCAACATGATATTGATGAAATATATTGACTATATACTAACCTATAGATACATAATCTAAAAACAATATTAACATCTTCTGTAACAAATATAATATAAATTCAAACCATATACGTTTCTTCTTTTTTATTTTTAGGTATAATTGCCCTACAACCAAAAGAATTTAATAGACATATGATAAAATTATTATTTCTCAAGAGTATTACTACAGAGTTCTATTAAAAAAATCTCCTTATTTACCCAATAAACAATAGTCCAATATAAATAAAAATATATGCAGATTTATAGCATAATATTTTTGCTCTAATTATATCTTTTCTAATATCTAATACCATCCAACTATTTGTGTTTATAGAGATGAAACAAGAAAGAGTTACTCTTCTACCTTTAAAGATATTATTAACCTACAAATTCAAGAAGTTATCTTGTTACGCTTTAATTATAGGACAGATATTAACAGAGAAATACGCTCGAACCATAATCTTTACAACACATTTCATAGAGTTAAAATTTAAATAATGTACTCTATGTAAAGATTCATAACCACTTTTATATACTCCCTTCCAAAGATTTACAAGTATAAAAAAAGATCCTCCGACTTCACAGTCAGAGGATCTACACATCATAAATCTAAACAAATATCATTGATGTTGTGTTAGTTTCACTTTTCTTCTTAATAGTAGAAAAATGTACCCCACAAACAAAAATGCAAAAAGTAAATGTGAAAAACCAATAGGTGTATCAAACTCTCCTGTACCACCACCGGTGGTTTCATCATTTTCTCGTTCACCCGTACCATCAGCTTTAAACATCTCATCATATCCGAATAAGAATGTATCATCAACGTTTCTTGCGTCG
>CAMTOX010000002.1 GCA_947074225.1 uncultured bacterium | reverse complement strand
CCATACAGACTCTATTACAATCTACAACTAATAAATTATAAATTTGCAAATTAAACATTTTATGATAATTGATTTATATTATCTAAATTATAACCTTTATAAACATATAATTGTATTATTTTTGTTTATTGTTGTTTTCTATTAGCTTAAAAAAACTATAAATATTTCAGATAACATTATTATTAACTAATTCATTTTGGTATGAGAAATTTTCTACAAAAATGGTTACTATTATGGCTAACGCTATTGGTAACGACCAGTTTGTTTGGACAGGCTCGTTCTTCAGTGAACACAGACTTTTCAAACGGAATTCCATCCGATTGGACTCAAGATCCGAGTAGTGGTGTTATATTATGGAGCACTACGACTACAGGAATGAGTACTGGTTCAGGTTCTTTGGTTCCAACAATTGGTAGTTCTTATGCTGTATTAACAGCATCAAACATTCAAGTACCGGTAAAATTAATTACCGGATTTGCCGATGCAGGAGATTATATATCTCCTATTTTAAATTTTACATATGCTCAGCCTCACTTTTTGATTGGCACAGATTCTTATAATGATACCTTAAAGGTATATTATCGGACCTCTGCCACTGGTGCTTGGACATTATTAGAGACTTTATCTCCTTCTGCAAGTACATGGACAAATCATCAAATTAGTTTGGAGGGCATAACAAATCTTAATAATATTCAAGTAGCTTTTGAGTATAATTACGGTTCAGGTCGTGGAATAGCTCTGGATGAAGTGTATATAGGTGCTGAGGCAATCTGTACTACTCCAACCGGTTTAAGAGCTAATCGTATTACCTCTACAACTGCTCAAGTATTATGGAATGGTCATAATATGACGAATATTTATTCGTTGAAGGTATCGTCTACTCAGATGACAGATTTATCTGTTACAGCAGATGTTTTTGATGGTTTAACAGTAGACTTTTTCCAATTAATAACCGGTTTAACTCCTTCTACAACCTATTATTTCTATGTAAAAGCAGATTGTGGTGATGGTGATATTACCGATTGGTCTGACGAGGGAACATTTACCACATTATGTTTGGACTACAATGTTCCGTTGTTTGAAGGTTTTGAGGGTTATGGTACCACTAGTGGTGTCTCTTTTCCAACTTGCTGGAATAAATTGTTATCTACATATAATTATCCAGTAGGTACGAGCCCAACTGATGCCTATACTCCTTATTGTGCCACTACAAAACGTACAGGTAGTGCATCGTTAACAATTCGTGGCGGTTATTACAACTCAACAAGCTTTACAGCTCCACGTATTACCAAGGCCATTGTGTCTACTCCACCATTGAATGTTACCGATATATCAGATTATCAGGTATCTTTTTATGTTTATGGTGCATCATTGAATTATCCGATATATATTGGAGTGATGAGCGATCCAAATGATGAGGCCTCGTTCCAAGAGTTAGCGGAGTATAAAGTGACTACTGTTAATACATGGGAAGAGGTGATAGTGCCTTTGTCTAATGCTACAGAAGGTAAGTTTATAGCCTTTATGGTAGATGGAGCCGATATAGCTCCTTTTACAACATCTACTTCTCAGGTAAGTTCAATCTTCTATATTGACGATGTAGATATTACACAACAGCCTGCATGTCCAACGCCAATGTGGTTAACCGTTACCGATGAAACGCAAACGACAGCTGTTTTAGATTGGGCATCTCGTAATTCAAGTTCGTGGGATATTAGAATATCTACTTATGAATTAGATAGTACCGCTACTCAAGGCGATGTATTTAATGGTACTATGAGCACAAAACCATACACAATAACAGGTTTGAATCCAAATGGTACTTATTATGCTTATATACGTTCTAATTGTGCTACCGATGGTTATAGTGATTGGTCAAAAGGTGTGAAGTTGTATACAGAATGTTCTTCAACAATAACAACCTTGCCATTTATAGCCGATTTTGACAATATAGCGATTAATGATTATTCCGAATGTTGGTACCGTCCATCTGTTCTTAATAATTATCCGCGTGTAACTTCTTATTCTACGTCGGCAGTTCATAGTAAACCTCATTCGTTAGAGTTTCGTTCTTTAACCACCTCTTCTGTTATAGCAGCTACACCTGCTTTCCAGATGAGTTTGAATAGTTTGATGGTTTCTTTCTGGTTGCGTGCTTCAAGTAGTACAACCTCAGGAACATTTGATTTAGGTTATATGACCGACCCAAATGATGCTTCTACTTTTGTGGTGATAAAAAGTTTGACTTCTTCTAACACTCTAATGAAGTATTATGAGTTCTTATTGAACGATTTAAATATTCAGGGTACAGGTCATCATTTGGCCTTCCGCCATAGTAGTGACTCGGAGTATTCTTATTATTACCTAGACGATTTAAAGGTAGAGCCACTACCAACCTGTTATAAGCCAATAAATGTTGGTTTATCTGTTTATACGGATAGTTCAGCAATAATACGTTGGGATCATGTTCCCGCCGAGAATTCTTGGGAAGTTAAGGTGTCTAGTGTAGCTATGAGCGACATGACAGTGCCGGCAAATGTATTTAATGGAACCACCACAACAAACTCTTGTTATGTTCCTAATTTGGCCGCTTCTACTCTTTATTATGTTTATGTACGTAGTAGTTGTCATACCGATGTTACTCAAGGTTGGTCTGAGTTGTATTCATTTACAACAAAATGTCCTTCAATAAATACAATACCTTATGTTGATGATTTTGATTCTTATGCCGATGCTTCCTTCCCATCGTGTTGGTCGCGTCCATTAGTATCTTCAAGTTATCCTCAAGTGAAACTTGTTTCGGGTAATAATGTTCTGCGTGTATCTGGTACAACAGGTATCAACATATTCGCAGCAACTCCTCCAATAGGTACAGAGTTGAATTTGCTTCAAGTAAGTTTTGACTTAACTCCTTATAGTGCTACTTTGGGAGGAACCTTTGAGGTAGGTGTAATGAGTGATCCAAACAATCCAGCAACCTTTGAGTTGGTGGAAAGTATAAGACCTAATGTGACCACAACCAAGCGTTATTATGTTAATATGAATTCTATTGACTTAGTAGGATTAGGAAATCATATAGCATTCAGAGTTAATGGAAGTACTTCTACCTCTTATTATTGGTCTATAGATAATATGGAAGTAGATTTATTGCCAACTTGTATCTCTCCGTCGTCTATTAATATTGACAATGTTACTTCAAATTCAGCATCTTTGAGTTGGGTATCGGAATATGGTGAGACCAGTTGGAATCTTAAGGTATCTTCATCTCAGTTATCAAATCCAAGTGCTGTGACAGCTCCTATCTTCGATGGTACTTTATCTACTACATCTCAAGCCTTGTCAGGTTTGCAAATGGGAACTAAATATTATGTTTATATACAATCTAATTGTAGTGACACGGTAGGTTTATGGAGAGAATATTCGTTTAGCACCATTTGCTCTGAAGTAACTATACTTCCTTACTATACGGACTTAGAGGGCGAAACCGTAGGTGCTGTACCAAATTGTTGGTCGCATTTATATGGTTCTAAAGTTCCTGTAGTTAGTAATACCACCAATAGTTATGGTGGTTCAGGAAACTGTATTTATTTCAGTGGTGGTAATACAATGATTGTGACCCCAGAGATTAATGTAGATATTCATACCGTTCGTGTTTCTTTCTATTTGAAACAAGAGAGCGCCACATCTGGACAGATGAATGTGGGTGTGATGAGTAATATGAACGATACTTCTACTTTTGAGGTTTTACAATCTATTATCTCTACTTCAATGGGTACAATGCAGTATTATGAATTTAATTTAGATAGTACTGTATTGACAGGTAATAGTTGGTATCTTGGTTTCCAACAGGTTACAACATCAACAAATTATTGGTTCTGGTTGGATAATGTTAAGATAGAACTTATTCCATCATGTCTAATTCCTTCTGATTTTGCCGTTGTTTCTAATTTAGATACTATGGTTTCTTTATCTTGGAGTGCCGTTCAAGGAATATTAGATTATGAGTTGGTTTATGGTCCTCGCGGCTTTATTCCGTCTTTGTCTACTATGACTCCAATAGTAACTACTCAAACAACGGTTGATATTATAGGTTTGTCAGCGTTAACAGAATATGACTTCTATATACGTACACGTTGCGATGTGACGGATTATAGCGAATGGAGTAACGTATTGTCTGTTACGACACCTGCAACTCCAGAGTCGTTACCATTGTTAACCGATTTTGAAGATGCTTTAGATAATTCAAAATGGACAATTTTAAATCCAGAGGATGTTACTTTAGGTAAATGGATTATAGGTTATGGTGCCTCTCCGGGACTTAACGATAAGAAATTGTATATCTCTACAGATACCGGTGTTAATGCGGCACATGTATATAATATTGGTGAGAGTACTTATGTTTATGCCTATAGAACATTCCGTTTTGATCCAGGTATATACAATATAGAGTATGATTGGATAGGTAAAGGTGAGGTATGTTGTGATTACGTACGTTTTGCATTGGTAGACCCAAGTGTTACTTTTGAAGGTGGTGTACGTTCAAACATTACTACCACAACATTACCATCTGGGGGTTGGGATATTGATTTAGGTGGCGGTGTACTGAATAATTCCGATTCATGGCAAACTGTAGAGGGTCAGTTTGAGATTACCGTTCCTAAAATTTACAATCTAGTACTTTATTGGGCAAACGATGGTAGTGTAGGTACACAACCTCCATTTGCAATAGATAATCTCAGTTTGTTTAGGGATAATGATTGTAAACGTCCTAGCGATTTATCTGTATCGCGTTTAACCACAAGTAGTGCTAAATTAATGTGGTCTGGTCAGAATACTTTGGCCTATAATATTAAAGTATCTACAGAACCGATAGATCCAGAGACTCAGATGGGTGATATCGAGAATATTACCGGAAGTTATTACGTTGATAATTATTACGACATCACAGATTTAACTTCAAATACAAGATATTTCTTCTATGTACAAGCAGATTGTGGTGATGGTACTCCAAGTTTCTGGTCGAAAGGACAAGAATTTAGAACCTTATGTGGTGACTTGTCTTTACCATATACAGAGAACTTTAGTGGTTATGGTGTTGGTGCAGAAGTGTTACCAATGTGTTGGATGTTTAATTATGAAACTTTTGGTAGTGTTACTAGCGACTATCGTCCAGGAACATTTAAAGTTACTCCAAATGGTACAGATTCTTTTGCATTGCGCATGCAGAGTTATTACTATACAAGTACAAATAGTACAACCGGTGAAGTTACGATACGTTATGTGAAGAATTCTGTGATATTGCCTAAGTTTATAGGTAATATGGAAAAGATGTATATGGATTTTACAGCCTCTTCAAGTGTTGCCGGGCGTAAATTACGTATAGGTGTATTGCCAGATGCTGCCGATATGTCGTCGTTTATTTTGGTAGATACCGTTATCTTAGGAACAACAAGTCAGGGTTATTCAGTAAGTTTTGAAGATATTGACTTTGGCGATGATTATAATGGTAATCCAATAGTAAATGGTAGCGGTTATATTACATTATTGTTAGATGGTTCGTCCGATGGCAATATATCTACTATCTATGTAAATAATGTTCTTATTGATACTTTAGCACCTTGTAAAGCTCCAAGTTCAATTCAGACATTAAATGTAACAGGTAATGGAGCAACTATAAGTTGGGTTCCAATGAGTAGTTCCGATTCAGTATGGCATGTTCAACTGTTGAGAACGAATTATGGAAATAATGTAAATGATATTGATACGTTAACTAACTTTATTTGCGATACTGTTGTTACAACAAACCGTATAACATTTACAGGTTTAAGTGCATATACAAATTATTACTTATATATCCGTCCGGTGTGTGAGAATAATGTATATGGTCCACGTTTTTCTCAAGCTTACCACTTTAGAACAGCTTGTGGAATAGAAGAACTTCCATATTCAGAATCTTTTGATACTTATGGAACAGGAACAGGTACATTCGTAGATTGTTGGAGTAGATATACTACCAATACCTCTTCGACACTATACCCATACATAAGTTCAAGTTATAAAGTTAGCTCACCAGGTTCGCTTTATTTCTATGGAAATACAACCAGTTATACATATGCAGTATTACCACAGTTTAATATAGCCGATGTGAGTGATTTATTCGTAACGTTTATGGCCAGATCCAGCAATATAAACTATTACTTGCAGGTGGGTGTTATGAGTGATCCGACAGATGTTTCGACCTTTACAGAGGTGAACCGAGTAAAGGTAACTGATGTCAATGTTTTCGAGGCTAAACAAATTAATATGGCAAGCTATACCGGTACAGGTCAGTATATTGCTATAAAAGTAGATTCTTTAAGTTACTTCTATATAGATGACTTGGTAGTAGAGGTTACTCCATCTTGTTTACGTCCGATAAATTTAGTAAGTACAGGTGCTACGTCAAATTCTGTTAGCATACATTGGGATGTTATAGGCACTGAGAGTGCTTGGGACGTTGTATGTGGTTCAGTAGGTTTTGATCCGAATGATGCAACCATTATCTCTTCTTCAATGCAAATGGTAACCATAAATAGTTTGTTACCATCGTCAGTGTATGAGGTATATGTGCGTGCTAATTGTGGAGATACCGTCGGTGTAAGTAGTTGGGTTGGTCCGTTGACCGTTTATACCAGCATCTTACCAACAGATTTACCATATTATACCGACTTTAGTGTAGGTCATGCTTGGGGATTTGAAAATGGCAGCCAAACTAATTACTTTATCGTAGGCAATGATGCTAATAACGGTGCATATAGTAATGGTAGTTATATGTATATTACCAATGATAATGGTACAACTGCCGGCTATACTACATCGTCAACTTCTTCCGTATATGCTTATAAGACCTTTAATGTTCCGGTAGGTACCTACCAACTATCTTATAAGTGGAAAGCCGGTGGTGAGAGCGTTTGGGACTATGGTCGTTGTTTCATAGCTCCAAGCGGAGCCGTGTTAACGCCAGGTAGCACAGTAAATAAAGATACAGTAAATATTCCTTCAGGATGGTTAGATTTGAATATGGCTCGTGGTGCAAAACGTAAGATGAACTTACAATCTACTTGGAAAGATGAAAATATTATTCTTAACGTAAGCACAGCCGGAGAATATATGGTAATATTTGGATGGTATAATGATGCTTCCAGTGGTATAGCTCCAGGTTTATGTATAGACGACTTCTTTATAGAACCTTACTGCTTACGACCAACCACAACTATAGATAGTGTAAGAGGTACTTCTGCCAAGATATCTTGGGTAAGAGAATCGGCCACATCTATTTTGAAGATATCGACAACTCCAATAGCTGCGGACGATTTATTGACCACAGTAGCCGATGTTGTGGATAGTGTTACTACTGATTTGCATTATTATTTAAGTGGCTTAAGCATGAATACAAAGTATTATGTTTATATTAGAAATATATGCGATACCACTTTGGAAAGTGCATGGATTTCTTCTTCGTTTATCACTCCAGGTGAGTTGCCATATAGCTGCGACTTTGAGTCGTCAACTTTAGGTTGGTTATTAGTGAATGGTACTCAGCAGAATCAGTTCTATATAGGTGCGGGTGCTCCTTATAATGGTGAGAATTCATTGTACATAAGTGCCGATAGTGGTTTAACGAATAGTTATTCTACTCAACTTTCGGCAACGGCAAGTACAGTGTATGCTTATACAGAGTTGTACTTTACTCCTGGAACCTTTGATATTAATTATCAGTGGAGATGTCAGGGTGAAGCGTTGAATGACTATGCTCGTGTATTCTTAGTGCCTCGTAGTGTTTCTTTGACTTCAGGAACCAATATAATGTCGGCAAGTACAATTCCAACAGGTGCTACCTGTATCCTAGATGGTGGCGTACAGTTGAATGGCGATACTGCATGGCAAACGAATACAACTCGCTTTACAGTTGTTACAGAGGGTATTTATCGCGTTGTTGTAGGTTGGCGTAATAACGCAACATTAGATAATAACCCACCAATAGCTATAGACGATATTGTTATTGAAGAGGTAGAGTGTATAGCACCAATGGTAACAGCGAAGTTAATTTCAGGACTTTATGCCGATATAGAATGGAGTACAAAATCTGATACTATATTGTATAAGGTTTCTCAAGTTCCTATTCACGCAAATATGCTGGATACAATAACCACAAATCTTATTTATGACGTTAAGACGATTAATAAGACAGAACGTTTGTCCGGTTTGTTAGAAGAGACTCAATATTATGTTTATTCACGCGTAATATGTATTAGTGGTGATACTACAGAATGGTTTACTTATAGTTTCAGAACAAGTAAAGATCCGTTGCATGCTCCAGTCGTTATAGACTTTGAGTCCGATTTTAAATTTACATTGTTGAATGATACTCAAGCTAATAGTTTCGTTGTAGGAACCGCAGCTAATAATAGTGGTGCTCGTTCATTATATGTTTCTCAAGATGGCGGCGTAAGTAATACTTACGATGGTACTTCTACAAGTTATGTATATGCGGTACGCGATGTTGAATTTGGAGTTGGTATTTATAATATAGATTATTTCTGGCGCTGTGAAGGTGAATCGACTTTTGATTATGGACGTGTTTACTTAGCTCCTAAAACAGCTTCAATATCTGCCGGAACTTCATTGTTAACCACTTCAACCACTCCTACAGGATGGATATCTTTAGATGGTGGTGCTAAGTTGAATCTTGCTGGTGGTAATTGGAATTCTCAAGAAAATGAGATAGTATTTACAGAGCCTAGTATTTATCAGTTGGTAATTGGCTGGAGAAATGATGGTTCAATTTCTCACGATCCAGCATTTGCAATTGACGATATACGTATAACAAAAGTATTATGCGCAAAACCAGAGATAGTTATTGATAGTTTGACAAGTAATGCAATCTATTATACCTTTATAGCAGGTGTTGTCGATTCATTTGATGTGTTCATATCGTCAGATAGTTATAGCTATGACGCTTTAGATACTATGAATATCACACGTATTACAACCAATAGCTATGATGCAACAGGTTTATTGCCTCAAACATCTTATAATTTGTATGTACGTTCCTTGTGTAATGACAGTACTTATTCTGATTGGAAGGTTATTACTACAATGACAGGATGCAGTGATATTATTATTGATTCCTTGAATAGTTATGTAGAAGATTGGGATTCTTATACTAGTGGTACCTTGAATAGAGATGAGGTAGCTTGTTGGTATTTTGGTACTAATTCTACTTCTGTTTATCCTTATGTAAATTCTGTAACTATTCAAAGCGCTCCTAATTCATTGTATATGTATGGAACAACTAATATTTATTCTTATGCAGCTACTAGTAGAATTTCAGGTAGTGACATTAGAGATTTAGAGTTGAATTATTATCATCGTGCAAGTTCAACATCTTACTATTTATTAGTAGGTGTGATGACTAATCCAAATGATATTTCTACATTTGTTGCTGTAGATACTATTTATACTAATGTAGCAAGTGCAATAGAGAAGAAACAGATTTATTTTAGCAATTATACAGGCACAGGTAAGTATATAGCCTTTAAGACTTCTGGCACTGCTTATTCTTATGTATATATTGACGATATAGAGATTAAGTTAGCTCCATCATGTCGCAATATATCTAATTTGCAAGCAACTAATGTAACCAGTACAAATATTACTTTAACTTGGAATAATGGTGGTGATAATAGTCCTTGTGAGGTTAAATTGTTCAGAATGTCTGATGTTGCTGATTTAACTCAACCAGGTACAGTTGCCGATACTATTGTAACAGGCAATACAGTTTCTCTTGCTGTGAATAATGGTATTTATGTAGCTTATGTACGTAAAATATGTTCTGCTACCGAACAGAGTGATTGGAATGAGATTACAGTATTAACAAGTTGTAGTTATCTTACTATTCCATATTATGAAAGTTTGAGTGCTGCCAGTTTCCCACCAACATGTTGGAGACGTTCTAGTACTTCTTTAGCGAGTGCCGTAGCAGGTACAGCGTTAAATAGTTCAACATCAGGTTGGAGCTATACTTCAACTATTACAGGTAACACAGCAGGCTTCTCAACACCTCACGTTAGAGTTAATCTTTATGGTTCATCATCTTATTATTGGTTAACCACTCCATCGTTCTATATTGATACAACAGCAATTTTATCATTCGATCTTGCGTTGACTCCTTATAGTTCATCGTCTACGACAGTAACAGTTAATGATCAACAAAGTTTTGCTATTGTAATTTCTGACGATGGTGGAAGCAGCTGGAGTATGTCGGATGTTACACTTTGGAATGATTCTACCGGTGATTACACTTTAAGTGGTATACCACAAACAGGTGCTCGTTACTCTGTAGATTTAGCTAAATATATTGGCGACAATATTATGATAGGTTTCTATATGGAATCTAAACAAAGTGGTGGAGATAATTATTTACATTTACGTGATGTTGCTATACGTCCTGCAAAATCATCTCAATTGTATGACAATGCATGTATGGGTTATGGTTACATAGGTCATGGATTTAATGTTGCATCCTCAGAGATGCCTACTCCAGGTGTTTACTCTTTCTCAAGAGTAATATCAGGAGCAAGTGTAGACTCTGTAGTGACCATAAATATCACGGTACATCCGAATACAGTAACCAATATTACTGATTCAATGTGTGCGGGCGATGTTTATACAAAACATGGATTCCAAAATATTACCACAGCCGGTACTTACAGAAGAGTAACTTCTTCATCCTATGGTTGTGATAGTGCATTGGTATTGACATTGACAATTATTGGTGGTGTTAATAATGAGACTGTAGCCGATGTATGTGAAGGGGATCTTCCATACACATGGCGTGGTAAGAACTATAATGCTACAGGTGTTTATTCAGACACTATAGTAGGTTCAAATGGTTGTGATGTGGTTTACACTTTGATTCTTCAAGTGAACCGTGAGTATCATTTCACAGACTATTATCAGATTGCCGATACAGTACTTCCATTTATATATTTGGATACAGTATTTACAGAAACCACTCCTCACGGAAGTTCAACTTATTCGTTGAACCGTAAGACTGCCGCAGGTTGTGATAGTATTTATACTGTAACACTTGATGTACGTCCAGTATCGTTAAGCGATGTTTATGGTAATGACTTCTTGGATATCTATCCAAACCCAATCCGCAAGGATGGTGAAGTGATTATTAATGCAAACTTAACCGATGCCGAGTTACGTGATCTTGAAGTAGAGGTATTTAATAGCGCAGGTGAACGTGTTAAGTTATTACATCCTGACACATTACCAATTCGCATTAGCGACTTCGAAGCAAGTGGTGTTTATATGGTACGTGTTAAAACAAACAGTAACCGAATCATTTATGGTAAGGTGATTGTTAAGTAACATATCATTCTAATTAGTTAAGGGTTGCCCCTCGGATATAGTGGTCTGAGGGGCAACTTTTTTGTATCTATGTGCGCAATATATAGCATTTGAAAATAATAATTAAGAAGAGTGAGCGCATAAATACAATATCATTGTTTTAGTTATCTTTGTGGTGATTAAAATACTTAAAGCCAATGCGATTAAAAACTTATTTCTTATTTACCTTTTTAATTTGTGCGACACTTCTCTCGGCATGTGTTGATACCGATAAGTCTCAAGGCGGTGAGCGTGTAGATTATTCTGCCTCTAGCTATTCAGGTTCTGGCATTGCTGCCTCGGCGGTTATAGCGCCCGAGATTCCTACTTCTATGGTGTTTGCAAATGAAACTATCGATTTGACAAAATATGATCGTAGAGAACGTTTGGATAGAGAATTTATCTCTTTCTCTTATGCACATACAACAACGTTATTGATGTTAAAGCGTGCAAACCGTTATTTCCCATTAATAGAGAAGATATTGAAGGAGGAGGGAGTTCCCGACGATTTCAAATATCTTGCAGCTATAGAGAGCTTCTTAGATCCCACGGTGAGGTCTCCGGCGGGTGCTGCCGGATTGTGGCAATTCATGGAGGCAACAGGTAAGGAGTATGGTTTGGAGGTGAACAGCAATGTTGACGAGCGCTATCATATTGAGAAGGCTACACGTGCTGCAGCAAAGTATTTGAAAGATGCTTACGCAAAAACCGGTGATTGGATCTCTGTTGCAGCAGCCTATAATGCTGGACAGAATCGTATATCGGGCGAGTTGCGTCGTCAAGGTCAAGATAGTGCTATGGATTTATGGTTAGTCACAGAGACTTCTCGCTATATGTTTAGACTTCTCACTGCGAAATGTTTTTTTGAGAATCCTCAACAGTTTGGTTTCATAGTGAAAGCGTCTCAATTGTATCCGCCAATAGAGTATGATTATGTAACTGTTACGGCACCTATTGATTCTCTGTCTGCCTTTGCCAAGGAGCAGGGAGTTTCTTACTTCGATATTAAACAAGCTAATTTATGGTTACGCAGTCGTGCATTGCCGGTGAAATCTAATCAGAAATACTTAATTGCTATACCAACAAAGAAGTCGCAGTATTATAAACCAGAAAAGGTAAAGGCGCATAACGCGAAATGGGTAGTAGAGTAACGCCTGTATAGATATTGAAAGTGGGCACAACTTAATATTAGTTGTGCCCACTTCTGTTTTATATAAGATTGATCTTTATACCTAAAATATCGGCATATCCTTTTCTGCGTTCGTGAAGATTCTTCATTTTCTTAGTAATCTCACTAAATTTTTCGGGAGATGCTACATTCTCTGGGATATTTAGTGAAAGAACAAGTTCTTTATATTCTTCGGAGAATAGAGCGTAGATATATTCAAAAATAACCCTACTAAGACTTAAACCCAACCAGTCAATAAAGTTTATATCTTGACGTTCTTCAAATTGCTGCATGTCTTTCTCATATTGTTTCAAGCTCTGCTCATATTGATATACAGACTCAGGGTCGTGAATATCGGGTTTAGGTTCATTGAAGGTGGGTGGAATCTCTTCAATACGTCTATGAATCTTGCTGAGTTGATACCTATCTGAGATAAGATCGGCAGAGATGCGGCTAATCTCATAGTCTGGATGCGACACATAGAATATACTAGCATGAAGTCCTGAAGGTTTAACTTCATTCTCATATATATCTAACATTTTTTTGTGTAGCGGCGATCTAAAGGTGATATTGTCTTTGTTAAGTTCATCAATAATATATTCTCCTACAGTGATAGGAATTAATGGATATTTTCCCTCTTTGTCGGGTGTACCCTCTAAGTCCTCCTTTGAAAAGACAAAACGTTCCCCATAGCGTACTAAGAACTCTAATATATTCTTCTCTTCTTTCTCAAAACTATTTATTGGAGTAGACGGGTAGAGAATCTCCTCAGAGCTGTTTGTATGCGATGGAATGGGCGGAATATCTCCATACTCGCTGTATTCTAGTGGAACCATTTCTGGGGGAGGTAAGAACGATGCATCGATAGATGGTGGCACATCGGTAGGAATTGGTGGAGCAGTTACTGCTTGTTGTTGTTTCCTACGTTGCTGCTCATCGCTCTTTAGTCTCTCCTGTTGTTTCTGCTTCTTTAGTTTCTCTATCTCATGTAAAAGTAGTTTCTCTTTTACATCCATGAGTTGAGAGCACTCCTTAACGTAGATTCCTTGAGTAATAGGATCGGGAATTAGCGATATACTCTTAATGATATCGTGTATGAGATGTGACTTCTTGATAGGGTCATTTTCTGCATCTTTCATCAATAAGCGTGTTTTAAAACGCAAGAAGTCATCTTGATTTTTATCGATGAAATCGATAAATTCATCGGCATTTCTACTTTGTGCAAAGCTGTCGGGGTCTTCTCCTTCCGGAAGCAGAACCACCTTGACATTCATACCCTCTTCTAAAAGAAGATCAATACCACGGATAGAGGCTTTGATGCCGGCATTATCGCCATCGTATAATACGGTAATATTAGGAGTGAATCTGTGTATTAATTTTATTTGCCCAGGTGTTAAGGCTGTACCGGACGATGCTACAACATTTTCAATGCCCGCTTGGTGCATAGAGATGACATCGGTATATCCTTCAACCAGAAATACCCTATCGTGTTTAACAATATTCTGTTTGGCAAAGAAGATTCCGTAAAGTTCATTACTCTTATGGTATATTTCAGATTCTGGTGAGTTTACATATTTGGCTTGTTTGTCGTTCTTTTTTAAGATACGTCCACCAAATGCAACAACCTTCCCCGAAAGGGTATGAACCGGAAATATAACACGACCTTTAAATCGGTCGTAGTAGCTACCATCATCACGTCGGGCACAGAGTCCACTCTTCTCTATGAATTCATTTTTATATCCTTCTTTTAGTGCGCTTTGTGCAAAGCTTCCCGATTCGTCTAAACAGTATCCTAGTTGAAATTTTCTAATGGTGGCATCGCTAAATCCACGTGCTCTGAAGTACGACATACCAATGGCTTGTCCATCTTGGTGCTCATGTAGTTGATTTTGAAAGTACCGATTGGCATAGTCGTTAAGTGCAAAAAGGCTTTCACGGTCGCTTTGTTTAATCTTCTGTTCTTGAGTGAGTTCCTTCTCAACAATCTCAATGTTATATTTCTTTGCTAAATAGCGTAGCGCATTAGGGTAGTCTAATTGCTCATGCTCCATGATGAAGTGTACTGCGCTACCTCCTTTACCACATCCAAAGCATTTAAAGATGCCCTTGGCAGGCGATACAGTAAAGGACCCTGTCTTCTCATCATGGAATGGACAGAGCCCTAGATAATTAACCCCACGCTTGCGTAACGTTACAAAATCGGATACCACATCTACTATCTGTGCGGCATCCAATATTTTCCCAACCGTTTGTGGATCAATCATTTTTAATTTAATTAACTTTATTACAGTGTTTTATAAAATTATTGCTCAATAATAAGCACGAAATTACACTTTTTCTCTCATATCATCAAATTATTATTATCTTTACATACTATTTTTAACAACATATTGTATGTCTCAAATTACTCAAAAGAAGCAAAAACTACGTGAAGAAGTGCGTTTTCTCAAGAAACAATTTACTCACGATGAATTGGTACAAAAGTCTTCTTCAGCTACTCAACAACTCGAACAGAATCCTTATTTTAAAAAAGCTAAAACTGTGATGATTTATAACTCGCTTCATGACGAAGTAGATACTTCACAGTTGATAAAAAAGCTTTTCTCGGAGAAACAAATCATCCTTCCTTCAGTAGTTGGCGATGATATTTTACCGCTCTCAATTCTTCCACATACCCAGTTGCAACGTGGTGCTTTCAATATTATGGAGCCCATTAGTGAACCTTTCGAAGGAGAAATAGACTTAATTATTATTCCGGGAATGGCTTTCGATAAAAGCGGACATAGATTAGGACGTGGTAGAGGCTTTTACGACCGTTTCTTGACTCAAAATCCAAATATTTATACCATAGGTCTTTGTTTCGACTTTCAATACTTTGATGAAGTGCCTTATGATACGCTCGATAAAACGGTCGATGAAGTGATAGTGACCGATTAGTTATGAAACTATTTAAGATTTTGGATTGACCGTTTTCTTATAAACTCACTACTTTAAATGTAACAACCATTTGATTTTCATAACATTCCATTGCTATGGAATATAAATCCTTTTTTATATCTTTGGAAATCATTTAAGGGGGTTTCTGTTAATTCCTTTATATGACACTCATAATAAGTCATATATTACCTAATCATATAGGGGAATTTATACAGAAATCCCTTTATTTATTCTATGCGTTTACGTTATCAGTTACTCCTTTTTTCATTGCTTTCTGTAATGTTATTACAGGCGCAAGCAGGGCAGGACACTTATCAGTTCCTGAATCTGCCTTACTCTGCGCGTACAGCAGCACTTGGAGGTAGTAATGTCTCACTCTACGATAACGATATTAATTTAGCCTTCACCAATCCCGCACTTCTTTCCCCTCGTACCAATAATATTTTAGGATTAAATTACACCAACTACATCTCCGATATCAATTTAGGTTCGGCAGTTTATGGTAGAAACTTTGGTGATAATAATTTTATGGCCTTTTCAATTAATTACATTGATTACGGTACTTTTATTCATACCGACGAGTTGGATCAAACTTTAGGGGAATTTACAGCAAAGGATTTTGTTGCCAATATTGTTTATACCCGTCGTTTTACCGACAACTGGACTGTTGGTGCTACTTTTAAGCCTATCTATTCTGTATACGAACGCTACTCAAGCTTCGGTGTTGCTTTTGACTTAGGCGCATCATACCATAATGAATCTGTACTCTTTTCGGCTGGATTGGTCTTGCGCAATATGGGATGGCAGTTTACCGGATACCACTCTATTGATGGTAAACAACACCGTGAAACCTTACCTTTTGAAATTGAAGCGGGTATAACACAAGGTCTTAAACATGCGCCAATACGGTTCCATATGACTCTTACAAATTTGCAGCGTTGGGATTTAAGTTATTCATACGGTAATAATGCTAACGATGCTTATACCGAAAAGACGAAAGCAGGAAACTCCTTCGATATGTTATGCCGCCATACCGTCTTTGCTGTAGAGGTTTTACCAACTAAGAATTTCTATATTGTAGCCAGTTATAATCACCGGCGCCGTATGGAGATGCGTATACCAGATAAGAAAACCATTGCCGGATTCTCTTTTGGTGCCGGGTTAAAGCTCTATAAGTTCCAAGTAGGTTTTGCCATAGCACCATATCAAGTAGGTAACTTATCCTATCATGCCACTTTAAGCACCTCTCTGTCGGAGTTTGGTGTAAAATAATAAAGAAAAACACCCATTTAATCGATAAAATAAGACTTTTATGAAAAAGATTATTGTTGCTATAGATGGTCACTCCTCTTGTGGGAAAAGCACCATGGCTAAAGAACTTGCCGCCTATGCTCACTATACCTATGTAGATACCGGTGCTATGTATCGTGCAGTGTCTCTTTATGGTATACGCCAAGGTTGGATTACAGAACAACATATCAACGTGGAGGCTCTTGAGGCTCATCTTTCAGAAATTCATATCGGATTCCAAGTTTCTACCGATGGTAAACAATATACAACCTTGAATGGCGAGAACGTAGAACAACAAATCCGTACCCTTGAGGTGGCTAATGGGGCAAGCCGTGTTAGTACCCTTGGTTTTGTACGCAGGGCTTTAGTACATCAGCAACAGCAAATGGGTATTGAGAAGGGTATTGTCATGGATGGTCGCGATATTGGTACGGTAGTATTTCCAAATGCCGAACTGAAAGTATTCGTAACAGCATCGGCCCAGGTAAGGGCACAACGTCGTTACAATGAATTGAAAGCTAAAGGCGATGTGGTGAACTTTGATGAAGTATTAGCCAATGTTATTGAACGCGACGAAAGAGACTCTAACCGTGCTGAGAGTCCACTGCGTATGGCACCCGATGCTAAACTATTAGATAATTCTAACCTTACTAAAGTAGAGCAGTTCGAGATGCTTAAAGCATGGTTTATAGAGGCGGTAAAGTAAAAACTATGCTTCGTTAGTTATCGTTATTAAGACCATTCTGCTATCTGATAATAGAGACTTCTAGAAGTTTATACTTTTGACACAAAATTTATATATACTCCTTTTTACTTTCTAAAGGCATAAATTCGGGTAGTTATTTCCTTAAATTTGAACCGATAATACTTTTTTAGGTAAGCATGATTTTTAAATCATAATCCTGAGTATGCCCTTAGGATTGTATGGTGAAATTTGGAGAACTTTCTAAAATAAATTATCTTTGCACTCCCATACTTAAGGGGAAGTCGCGGGATGTAGCTCAGCCCGGTTAGAGTACACGTCTGGGGGGCGTGTGGTCGCAAGTTCGAATCTTGTCATCCCGACTACTGCAAAGAGAGGACCTATACATTAAAATGTGTAGGTCCTCTCTTTATATATATAACTCCTTCTTTCTCTTTGTTTAGTAATAATCTGCTTCTTTTCTAAAATCAAGAATCACTGAATTTAATATAAATGTTTGATTTTACGCTAATTAGGTTCGTCAAAATATATATCTTCTCCATAATAAAATAACGTTATAGGAACATCGTTTTTATCTTTACCATTGAAAGTGAAGAGATAATCAGATGGAGTGCAACTAACCTTTAATACTCCACTTATTATAGTATAATATTCAGCAGACTCATTACCTCTTTTGGGAGCCCAAGTGGGGTAATAGCTCAAGTCGCCACCTAAAAGTACACCTATTTTAGCTTCACTACTAAAACTGTAATTAGCCGTCCTCAGTACAGAGTCGCTTCTGAAGTATAATGTTAGAATGGCTATTGATTGATTCGACTCCATTTCATAAATATAATCCAACTCATCATAAGTAATGTTCCCATAGAAGGTTAGGTAGTTTTCTACTCCTCCATTGTCGGCTAGTTCTTCTTTATTATACAAACCAAAATCTAGCAATAAAGGATCATAATTACCTACTTTTAATTCATTATTTAGATCGGAAGAGCACACGTCTGAACTCCAGTCACATTCAGAAATCT
>CAMTOX010000001.1 GCA_947074225.1 uncultured bacterium | reverse complement strand
CCCCACGATTACCTCTACTCTTTCCCTACACGACGCTCTTCCGAGCTCGCAAGGTAGAACATCCTGATTTGTCTGAACTCTATGAGAATCCAATAGAGCATGCTTGCCATGTAACCGTAGGCGATAGTTATATCTCGGTAGATGGTAATCGGCCGGAAGGTTTCTGCGAAAGTGCTTGGCAATCTATGTACCCTTTTGTAATGACCTTAGCTCATGGTGGTGGAAACTTTTACAATGGTTGGATGAAAAACCCCTACTCCGCCATGATATCGTGTAACGATGGGTTCCGACCTGTGAGTTTTTACATCGAGGTCCTAAACGATTGACAAATATTGAGGCATTTAACAAGAATAACTCTGTAATTTATTACCAGTATGAAAAATAGTTTACAACTTAAAATCTCTTTAGATAATTCAAAACCCGAAGTATGGCGTAGAATAGTGATTAACAACACTCTAAGCATGTCTTCACTACATCAGGTTATACAGTCGGTTATGCAATGGGACAACTCTCACCTGCACCGTTTCATAGTAAACGATAAGATGTTTGTTCCCGAACTTACCGGTCTTAGCGACAATGAAGAGAATTATAGCGAGATGATTATTAACGACCTATTGAAGGAGAAAGGCGATACATTAACTTATGAATATGATTTTGGCGATAGTTGGTACCATACCTTAGAGGTAGAATCTGTACTCCCCCCACTTCGTGGAGAGGTTCAAGCCGAATTGACTGGAGGAGCTAATGGCTGTCCGCCAGAAGATTGTGGTGGTATTCCGGGCTATGAATATCTAAAAACCGTACTTACCAACCCTAAACATCCTGAGTATGGAATAATGCGCGAATGGTTATGCATGGAAGATGACGAAAAGTTTGATCCTACAGAAATAGTATTAGATCCAGACTATTTAGCCGAAGGGTTATCTAATTTAGAATAATAAGATTACATAGAGACTTTTAACTGATGTAGAGTCTAAAAAAAAGCGTTTAAAATAAATTTAAACGCTTTTTTTTGGCTTCAAGGTAACTATTTGGCGTTTTGATAGTGTTATTTTGCTGCATAAATCATTAACAGATGTACTTATGAAAACTTTTGCAGCAATAGATTTTGAAACCGCCAACGAGAAACATTGTAGTATATGTAGTATTGGCGTAGTAATAGTACGTGATGGTGAGATAGTAGATCGTTTCTATGAGCTCGTAAAACCTGCCCCAAATTACTACCGTCGTTGGGCAACCGATTGTCATGGGTTGTCGCATGCCGACACTCGTCAAGCCGACCTCTTTCCAGAGGTATGGAAGCGTATTGCCTCAAGGTTAGAGCACCTAACTTTAGTGGCACACAACAAAGGTTTTGATGAAGATTGTTTGAAGAAGTGCCACGAGCACTATAAAATGCCCTACCCTAACTACTCATTTCTATGTACCTTATATGCATCGCGTCAGCAAATGAAAGGTTTAAAAAATTACCAACTTCATACTGTATCGCAAGCCGTAGGTTTTGAATTAGAGAATCACCACAACGCATTGGCCGATGCCGAAGCATGTGCATATATTGCCATGAAACTCTTTTAAGGTCACCATATGGAGTTGAAAGACGTATTATATAGGTAAATAAAGAGAATTCCCTTGCGGGAATAAAGAACACATTTAAACAAAAAAAGATGAAAGATACTATTTTTACAGAGCCTGCAATCCCTAAGAAAAGGCGTAGCTTAAGCAGCATTAGCAAATTGAACATAATGGATTTAATGGAGGAGATTCTTCTGTTGAACCAGAATCAAAAACTTACTCCCAAAGCCATTCAACTGAGTGAACCTTTCTTGAATACATTAAGCAACCGTTTAGAGATGAGTAAGATGGCAGCACTATTCCTCTCGGCCTTTATAGAGTTAAACTCTGGAGGTGCTATAGAGATGTCTGAATTGTCGAACTATTTTGACTGTAGCAACCTACGTATTATGAAACATAACGAAGCACTTGAAGAGTTATTTATAAAAGGGTATATACGTAAACGAAACAACGAACATCATAATGCCTTTTATATTCCAAGAAAGGTAATTGAAAGTTTGAAGGAAAATGTGAAATTAGAAGTTCGCAACATCATGAACTTAAACATTGAACAGTTTTTTGAAGTTCTAGCCGACTACTTCTTTGAAGCCGATGAGCACGATTTAGATTACTCTACATTAGTGCGCGACATTCACGAGCTAGTTAATAACAACAAGCAGCTAAAAATAGCCAAAGAGTTAGTAAGAAAAGAGAATAATATTATTACAAAGAATGGCGATCAAGTATTGATTTTGTTCTTCTGCCACCGACTGATAAATGAAAAAGATAACAGCATAAATTTTTATGACATTGAGAGTATTATCAACAGCCGAAGCGATTACAACCGTATTAAAGGAGCTTTGCGAATGGGAACGCATCAACTTCTGCGTAAAGGCTGGATAGAGAGTAAAAACACGGGTAACTTCTTTATGTCGGAGAGTTATAATTTAACAGATGAAGGATGTAATGAGTTATTATCGGAGTGCCATATCGACTTAAAAGAACAAATTCCAAATAACAATTTAAAGAAATATAGCACTTTAACTGCTAAGGAGTTATTTTACAACATAGAAGAGGAGAAACAGGTATCGCAATTAAGGGATCTTTTAATGAATGATAATTTTAAAAAGATTCAAGATAATCTTGAAGCCTCTGGAATGCGAAAAGGTTTTAATGCCATCTTCTATGGAGAGCCTGGAACAGGAAAAACAGAAACAGTGTACCAAATTGCTCGAGTAACAGAGCGCGACCTATTCGTTGTAGATGTGTCACTGCTAAAGAGCAAATGGGTGGGCGACAGCGAGAAGAATATTAAGGAACTATTCTCAAACTATCGCGCTGTATGTGAGCAACAAGAGCAGACACCAATTCTTCTGTTTAATGAAGCAGATGCTATCTTAGGTATCAGACAAGAGGGCGCAGAAAGAGCCGTGGAGAAGATGGAAAATAGTATCCAGAATATTATTTTAGAAGAGATGGAGAAAAACAAAGGAATCATGATTGCCACCACTAACCTAACTTCAAACCTAGACAAAGCATTTGAACGTAGATTCTTATATAAAATAGAGTTTAAAAAGCCTGAAATTGCAGCCAAAGTAAAAATATGGAAGAGTATGATACCTGCTCTTACGCAAGAAGAGTGTTTGCTGTTAGCTGAAAAATATGGGTTAAGCGGAGGAGAGATAGAGAATATCGGCCGTAAAGTGACTATTAATGGGATTCTTTATAGTACAAAACCAACGGCAAAATATATCGATACCCTCTGCAAAGAGGAGAGTTTGAATAAACGAAATAAATTAAACCCGATTGGTTTTTAATTTTAATTGATAAATAATTATATTTGTTGAAAATAAATTGCATCTAAACATGTCATCAACCATAAAAAAATCGTCTAAAGAGAATACCGTTCAACTATTCCATCGCTATGTATGGTTAGTGGACACCATCAATAGTGCCAAGGAGATTAGCTACGAAGAGATAAACAACCATTGGTTACGCTCCTCGCTCAATAGCAAGCATGAAGATTTACCAAAGAAAACCTTCTCTAATCATAAAGCGGCGGTAGAAGAGATGTTCAACATTGAGATAAAATGCTCCAGAAGTAACGGTTGTAAATATTACATTGAAGATAATATTGAGGAGAGACAAAAAGGGATACGCCGTTGGTTACTGAATAGTCTATCAATTAATAACCTTTTATTGGAGAGTAAGGAGCTATATGAACGTGTATTATTTGAAGATATTCCAAGCGGACAACACTACATGCCTGAGATTGTTTCTTGTATGAAGAATAATTTGGCCATAGAGATTTGTTATCAGAGTTTTTATCAAAGTCAACCATACACTTTTCAGGTAAACCCCTATTGTTTGAAGATATTTCACCAACGTTGGTATTTGGTTGCCTATAATGAGCTATTCAGTGAGGTGCGCACTTATGCCTTAGACCGCATTAGAAAAGTTGAGGCTACCGACCATAAATTTAAGATACAGAAAAATTTTGATGCCGAACTCTATTTTAAAGATTGCTTTGGTATTATTCATAATGAGAAGAGTGAGCAAATTGATATTAAGGTCTCTAATAGAGAGAACAAACATCTCTACCTAAAATCATTACCACTGCATCACTCTCAGACAATTATTGATGAAACACACGACTATACCCTATTTAGATATGAAGTGATGCCTACATACGATTTTATTCAAGAGTTACTATCGCATGCTCCTGAAATAGAGGTAATCTCCCCTGCACATCTAAGAGAAACAATTAAAGAAAAGTCCGAGAAACTATTGCAAAAGCATAGCGAATAACTTACTTAAGAGTTGAAAATAGCAGAATAGAGTGCTCAAATTATTTTGACCTATTAATCATATTCATTAATCTAAACAGATATCGGGATAACGTCTACAGCAACTTAAGAATTACTGTAGACGTTATTGTTTTTTCTCTCTAAGATTGATGTAATCGCCTCTATAGTATCATAGAATTAACATATAAACAACAATTACTTATTTTGAATAATAATAATTATGCTAACAATTGCAAATATAGTATTTCTATATTATCTTTGCACATTCATTAAATACAATTTGTATATTTACACAAACAGACAAGAGAAGATACCACTATGCTATTTAACCCTTTAAATCTATCTCTATGGAGATTTCCAGCATCACTGATATTGGGGCTCTTATTTATAGGCATACTGTGGTTACTATTTCATTACTATCGTCAGAAAAGGATATGTAGATTTCTCACCTCTCCCGCTCTTGCTATCCTCAGTTCTATACTTATAGCACTCATGTTAGCCTTAGAAGGTATTTGGGGAATAGACCTCTACCGTACCGTGCCATTCATAGTATTGGCCCTTCTCTTTATGACTTCATTAGGAGTGACAACCATAAAACGTATTTACTATAATCCACGCTTAGGATTTTTATGTAATCATGTAGGTTTGTTTCTAATAGTATGGGGAATGTTTTTTGGTGCCCCCGATTATTTTCAAGCGCATATGGTGGTATATAAAAATCAGAAAGAGTCGATAGCATATTCTGAGAACCAACAAACTATACCACTACCCTATTACATCTCTTTAGATAACTTTGAGGTTGAGTACTATGATGATATGAAAACAGTGCGTCAGTATCACTCTAAACTTAATATTGAAGATACTATATACGACATATGCGTTAATAAACCGGCATTTCATAAAGGGTACCATATTTATCAGAGCGCTTACGACCGTGAGAATGAGAACTATGTCGTTCTTCAAGTTGTTAGAGATCCATGGTTATGGGTAGTCTATATAGGTATTGTTATGCTCGCTATAGGTTCCATGCTTCTAATTTTTAAACCACTATGATTACTTGGACAGAATTTATATGGTTTGGTATTGCCTCTATTCTATTTTGGATAGTCGGAGCTCTGTTAGCAATTAAGAAACAAACCTTAGGCACTATAGTTTATGGCATAGGTGTAGGAATATTCATGCTCTATCTTATTCTCTACACAATTGGAGTTGAACGGGTACCTATGCGCACCATGGGTGAGACTCGGTTATGGTATTCATTCTTTCTCTCGTCAATAACATTATTGCTCTATTTACGTTGGCACTATAATTTCATGCTTATTTTTGGTGCTATACTATCTACTGTGTTCACTATTATCAATATTGCCAAGCCAGAGATACATACCACGACTTTAATGCCAGCACTGCAAAGCGGATGGTTTATTCCACATGTAACAATTTACATGATAGCTTATGCTTTAGTGGCTATAGCACAGATCTTGGCTTTTATAGCACTATGTCGTAAGCCGCACTATTTATTAGTTGCCGATAATTTAATACGTATAGGCAGTGCACTTATACTATTAGGCATGTTAATGGGTGCTGTATGGGCAAAACAGGCTTGGGGTAACTATTGGGCATGGGACGCTAAGGAAAACTGGGCAGCAGTAACATGGATATTGTATATTTCTTACATACATATGAGAAGATATTTCCCAACAAAAGAGAAACTCGCTATAACACTGCTCACAATCGCATTCATAGCGCTACAAATTACTTGGTATGGAGTGAACTATATGCCGGCAGCCTTAAAGAGCTTACATACTTACACAATGAACTAACATATTTTTAAATTATAAATCCTTAAAAAATTATCGCTCATGAAAAAATGGATTATTGGAATCATAGTAGTGCTACTTATAGCTGTGGCAGTACTTGCCATTTACCGATTTAATTTTAGTAAGAGTATTAATCAAGATGCAGCAACACATGAACAAATTGCCGCTATTCTTGAACAGAACAACTGCATGATGTGTCACTCGTTTGAGGCAGAGTTACCATTCTACGGGAACTTCCCTATTATTGGTAAAACGGTACAAGAAGATATGAACCGTGGCGTCCGATTTATAAATCTTGGAAACATTGACTTTGAACATATCAATGAGGCCAATTTAGCAAAACTTGAGCAAGCCATGATGAATAATTCTATGCCTCCAACTAATTTTAAGATGATACATTGGGGCAGCGGTTTTAACAATGAAGAGAAAGCAGTTATTGCGAACTATGTACGTCAACACCGTGCAGAACGTTTTGCTACAGGTCTTGCTGCAGCAAAATTTGCTAATGAACCTTTGCAACCTATGATTGATTTCATCCCTACAAATCCAGATAAAGTGGCTTTAGGATTTGATCTGTATCACAATACGGAATTATCTGCCGATGGCACAGTATCGTGTGCTACTTGCCACCCATTAGATAATGGAGGAGTAGATGGCACCCGTACTTCGGAAGGTATTTATGGGCAGTTTGGAGGTATTAATGCTCCTACAGTCTATAATGCGGTATTAAATCATGTACAATTCTGGAATGGACGGGCAGAGACACTTGCGGCACAGGCGGCAGGACCTCCCGTTAACCCCGTAGAGATGGGCGAACAAACATGGGATGACATTGTAAATAGACTAAAGAGTGACGAGATCTTAGTTGCTAGATTTGAACAAATATACCCCGACGGACTTACAGAGCATAATGTAACCGATGCTATAGCGCAGTTTGAAATGACATTAATAACACCGGACTCACCATTTGACCAATATCTGAAGGGAGATATGAACGCTATGACAGCTGAACAAATTAGAGGATACGAACTCTTTAAAGCACATGACTGTGCTACCTGTCACGTTGGACAAGCAGTGGGAGGACAATCGTTCGAAACCTTTGGAATAGCAAAAAATTATTTCGAGAATCGTTCAGAAGAAATTGTATATAATGAAGACGACAATGGACTAATGGGCTTTACAGGTAATGAACAGGACCTACATAGATTTAAAACACCTATTCTACGCAATGTAGCTTTAACGGCTCCATATCTACACGACGGAACAGCACAAACACTGCATGATGCCGTTATTACAATGATGGAGTATCAAACAGGTGCTAAATATAATGACGAAGAGGTAGATTACATAGTAGAATTTCTTCATGCATTAACAGGGACACACCCGCTCATGACAAAAGAAGAGTAATCACAATGGCTATTCAAATAACAGAGTAGAAAACTATTCTTATGGTGTATTAAAGAGATACTTATAAATTTATTCAAGAACCATTACTACTCACGTTAAACCATAAACAAAAAGCGTTTTACCTACAAAAAAGGTAAAACGCTTTTATTTTATATGTCTGTTAGATTAACCTGCTACAAGGCGTGCTAACCAAATCCATAACGGCGCAGTACCGATAAAGAATAACATACTTACTGCCAAAGATGCAGTACCTGTACTAACGTAAGTGTTATAACGGCTACCAATAATAATACCTGAGAATACTGGTGGTAATGCACCTGCCAATACTAACATTTGTAATTTCTCGGCATCTAAATGTATTAACTTACCTATCAATAAGAATAAGGCAGGCATGATAATAAGCTTAATGATTGTATTCGTTATTACCTGCTTATCAAATTCAAACTTATGTGCCGACAAAGTTAAACCGGCAGCAAATACTGCCACACCGGCATTCGCTTTACCAATTAGTTCAAACGATGGGTCTAAAATTTTAGGGAAATGTACACCACACAACACTAATATAACAGCAATGATTGGCGACCACACTACTGGTTCTTTTATGGCATTTAAGAATGCATTTGAACTTTTAGCTTTCTTAACTGGTGCTGCTGGTTTTGCCGCTTCTGTAGCAGTTGTAGCAGCTGTTGTAGCAGTAGCTGTAGCAGCTGTGGCAGTAGCAGTAGAACCTGCAGTAGCTGCTGCTGGAGCAGCTGCTGTAACCGATTGAGGATCTAACAATACTAACCCAATAGGGATAATAATAGCGTTCACCACAATAGCTACAATAGCAACCACTAAACCTGTACTTGCACTAGCACCATAAATAGGCGAAAGAACGGCATAACCTAAGAAACCAATAGTTGGAGCACCACCAATTAAACCTGCTATGGCAGCCTCTTTCTTGGTACGTTTAAACCCTTTCAATGCAACAAAAAAAGTGAGAAAATAAATGGCTATCAGAATAATCAAGGTTAAGACAAAAAGCCATATATCTTGAAACAGCATCTCACGATTTCCTTTAATAATTGACAAGAACAATGCTGCTGGTAAACAGTAATTCAACACAAGTTTATTAAAACTACGTGAATTGTCTTCACTAAACGCATTACGCTTTCCTGCCACATATCCCAGAATCATGATTACATAAATCGGGATTAGATCGGTTAAAATAATATTCCAAAAATTCATAATTCTATTTTTTTAATTTATAATAGTTTCACCTACAATTAAGGGTGAATATTCTTCGGATTAAGGCTTGTAATATGGCCACTTTCAGTTCCAAAAGCAGGATCTAAAACACAATTTATAACGGTTGGCTTGCGCGAGTTTATAGCGGTTGAAAGAGCTTTCTGCAATTCAGCAGGAGTAGTAACATTATAAGAGACACCACCAAATGCTTCTATCAACTTATCGTAACGTGCATTTGCCATTAAAGTAGTTGGTGAAGGATCTGCACCACCACCTAAGTTCTTATGGTCGCCACGATATATACCACCATTATTAAATATCACAACAGTAATTGGAAGTTTATAACGACAGATAGTCTCTAATTCCATACCGCTAAAACCAAAAGCACTATCGCCTTCAATAGCAACAACCGATTTACCGCTGGTAATGGCAGCACCGATAGAGAATCCCATTCCTATACCCATAACGCCCCATGTACCACAATCTAAACGTAAACGTGGTTCGTACATATCTATAACATTACGTGTATCGTCTAAGGTATTAGCACCTTCGTTCACTAAATAGACATCCTTATGATCTACCATCACATCGCGCACAGCTTTTAGTGCATTAAAGAAATTCATTGGCGAAGCATCTGTATTAAGTTTTGCTTCCATCTTCACGGTATTGGCTTTCTTTATTCCGTCAATAGTAGTTATCCATGCATCGGGCGATTTGATATTATGTTTTGACAATCCAGCCACAAAGGCTTCCATAGTAGAGTATATATCGCCTACTACTGGTGCTTCAATTTGACGATTGCTATCCATCTCTTTACCATCAATATCCACCTGAATATACTTCACATTTGGATTCCAATGTTTGCCTTTTCCATGAGCTAACAACCAATTTAGTCGAGCACCTACAAGCATTACCACATCGGCATTTTCCATTACCTCAGAGCGTGCTGCAGCACAACACAATGGATGATTGTCGGGTAGTAAACCTTTAGCCATCGACATTGGAAGGTAAGGTATTCCAGTCTTTTCAATAAAAGTTTTCAAGTTATCATCTGCTTGTGCATAGGCAGCCCCTTTACCAAGAATAATAAGAGGTTGTTTAGCAGTTGCAAGAAGTGTCAATGCTCTTTCTACAGCACTATTACATGGTGGCATCTTCGGACAAGGGTCTGTAACGGCAAATAATGTCTTTGCTGCTGCATCTTTGTCCATTGGAGCACCTAATAAAGCTGTTGTCAAATCAAGATACACACCTCCTGGGCGTCCTGTCATAGCAGCACGTATAGCACGCGCAACTCCAATAGCAATATCTTCAGGATGGTTTATTCTATAAGCAGCTTTACAGAATGGTTTTGCAATATTCATCTGATCCATCTCTTCATAGTCTCCTTGTTGCAAATCTATAATGGCACGATCGCTCGAACCACTAATCTGAATCATCGGAAAACCATTCGTTGTAGCATTAGCTAATGCTGTTAAACCATTCAAAAATCCAGGAGCTGAAACAGTTAATAAAACGCCTGGCTTTTGAGTAATAAAACCTGAAATTGCTGCAGCATGACCTGCCGATTGTTCATGACGGAAACCGATATAACGCATTCCCTCTATCTCTTGAATATGACGAGCTAAATCGGTTACAGGAATACCTATAACACCAAATATGTCATTTAATCCATTCTTATGAAGTGCATCAACAACAATATGCATTCCATCTGTTAAGTTTTGAGTATTATCTACTGTTGGCATAATTCTTAAAGTTAATGATTAAAGAATTCAGAACTATTTGTAGGGAGGTTATTTAATAACACGCCTACAAATAGTTTCTATATCTGTTATTTACACACAATATGTTTCGAACGGAAGTCGGCAATCTCGTCGGCGCTATAGCCAAACTCTTTCAATATCTCGTCGGTATTAGCACCCAATAAAGGTGCAGCAGTCACTACAGGTGCAAAAGTAGAGATCTTAGGAGGACAACCAATGGTTAAGAATTTACCACGTTTAGGTTGGTCTACTTCTACAATTGTTCCAGTCTTACGTAAAGACTCATCCTTAGTAATATCAAGCATACTCAATACTGGTCCACAAGGAACGCCCTTAGCACCAAGCTCTTGAACCAAGTCCATCTTATCGCGGGTAATGGTATAAGCTTCAATAGCTTTATAAATCTCTTCTTTGATTAAATTACGTGCAGCAGGCGTATTATACTTAGGATCATTAACCCACTCTGGATAACCCAAAGCTTCGGCTGCCACAGCAAACTCCTTAGCTTCATTTTGAAGCACTATATAACAATAAGCATTAGGGTCTGTCTCCCAACCTTTACATTTGTAACACCAACCTAATACCTGACCACCTTCAACATTACCTGCGCGAGGCACTGTATTACCAAATTTACCATTTGGATATTGTGGTAAGTGTGCTAGCACACCGGTATGTTCAAGAATCAATTGGTCGCGTAATTTAATACGACATAAGTTCAATACTGCATCTTGCATTGACTGATAAACATAACTTCCCACACCAGTCTTTTCGCGTTGCATCAACGCAGCAAGAATACCAATGCATAAGTGCATACCTGTATTACTATCGCCAAGTGCTGCTGCCGATTGTGTGGGAACATTATATTCACCATCCCACCATCCGGTTGTAGCTGCTGCACCACCGGCACATTGTGCTACTGGCTCAAAAGCTTTTACATTTGCAAACTGAGAGTCATCATTAAAACCTTTAATAGTTCCATAAATTAATCGTGGATTAATCTTTTGAAGCTCTTCCCATGAAAAACCTAATTTTGCTACGGCACCTGGGTGTAAGTTCTCTATAAATACATCGGCTGTTTGAAGCATCTTTGTCAAAATAGCCTTACCTTCGGGTGTCTTAACATCTAATTCTATTGAACGTTTATTACAGTTTAATTGGCAGAAATATAAACTATCTAAATCTGGATAATCTAATAATTCTGTACGAGTTGGATCACCTACACCTACACGTTCAATCTTTATTACATCGGCGCCAAACCACGCTAACATTTGAGTACAAGATGGACCCGATTGTACTTGAGTCCAGTCAATCACTTTAATACCTTGCAAAGGTGCTGTCATAACTTTTTCCTCCTTAAATATTTAATTTAATATTGCAACTTGTCTATTCTATTTTTTGTGACAGTTGTTCTAAAATAATACTATTTATTACATTATATTATATTGATATCCAACAATATAACAACTTATACATAACTTGAAAATTCTATTGTAAAGAATGATAACATATCTATTTATAAATCAAAAACCTTGTAACTGTTAAAGTCAAACAATATGCCAATAATGATTTTAAAAATAACGTTAGAATTAAATAGGCAAACTTTTATTGTTTTAACAAAACAAAAACAATTCAAATAAAAATATCACTTAATCTAATAACAAGAAATATTAATTTTTAAATAGACTAAGTATATAATTGGCTCTTTGGTACATTATTAGATATTTATCTGTTAAGTATAAATACCTAACAAATAACTCATGCTTTACTAAGGCAAAAAAAGATGTAGCAAGTTCTGAAATTATATAACCTAGTCTATTTTGCATAAGAAATTACAGACTCATAAATGGTTTAAAAAACAAGTATAACAATTGAATTGTGCACTTAACCGTCAAATAAAGAATGGAAGAGCAATAAATAAGGAATAGAATAGCAATAACAATTAAAAGATGAAATTATGAACAGTAAATCACAATCCATGGATGGCTGCCAAGCATCGACCTATGTATCTTATGCGCTCTGCGACGCCGCAACAATTTATCCTATCTCTCCGGCATCGGATATGGGAGAGCTTGCCGACCAGTGGGCATCGGAAGGAAAACTTAATCTCATGGGACAAACCATGGTGGTTAAAGAGATGGAATCGGAAGCCGGAGCGGCAGGAGCTGTGCACGGATGTCTTTCAGGAGGAGCATTAACAACTACATATACCGCATCGCAAGGCTTAATGCTCATGATTCCTAACATGTACAAAATATCGGGCGAACTACTACCTGCAGTGTTTCATGTCACTGCACGTTCACTATCTGCACATGCACTGTCTATCTTTGGCGACCATCAGGATGTAATGACTTGCCGACCTACAGGTTTCGCCATGTTAGCATCTAGCAGCGTACAAGAGTGTATGGACTTAGGCATGGTAGCACACTTAGCAGCCATTGAAGCATCGGTTCCATTTATGCACTTCTTTGATGGTTGGAGAACGTCGAGCGAAATACAAACCATACAAACGATCGACTATGAAACCATACGCTCTTTAGTGAATTGGGATAAGGTAGAAGCCTTTAGGCGTCGTGCCATGAACTCTGAACACCCCGATATGCGTGGCACAGCACAAAACCCCGATGTTTACTTCCAAAATAGAGAGGCTGCAAATGCTCACTACATAGCTGTGCCGGATATTGTTGAACATTATATGGCACTTACTGCAAAAAGTATCGGACGTCAATATCATCTTTTTGACTATGTGGGCCATGACACACCTAACCATATCATCATCTCAATGGCATCCTCTTGTAATACCATTGAAGAGGTGGTAAACTACCTCAACAATAAAGGTGAACAGGTAGGGTTAGTGAAGGTGCGACTATTCCGACCCTTCTCGGTCGAACATCTATTAAAAGCCATACCTAAAAGCACACAAATCATTACCGTGTTAGACCGTTCTAAAGAACCCGGTTCAAATGGTGAGGCTCTCTATCAGGATGTAACAACAGCTATTCACGAGGCGGACGAAAACATAAAGGTTCTAGGTGGAAGATATGGACTCAGTTCTAAAGAGTTTACACCATGTATGGTGAAGGCAATCTTTGAGAATATGAAAAATTCTAACCCTAAGAATCACTTTACCATAGGAATTGACGACGATGTAACTCACCTATCTATTCCGGTAACGGAGAGCATTGAAACAACGCCTCCCGACACAATTCAATGCAAGTTCTTTGGCTTTGGTTCTGATGGTACAGTAGGAGCCAATAAACAAGCCATAGAAATTATTGGTGAGAATACGAATCTATACACACAAGGTTATTTTGCTTACGACTCTAAGAAATCGGGGGGATATACGGTTTCTCACCTACGTTTTGGTAAGAACCCTATTAACTCCTCGTACGAAATTATTGAATCAGATTATATTGCTTGTCATAAAGATAACTATGTCTACCAATTTGATGTGCTTAAAGGCATTAAACCACAAGGCATCTTTGTGCTTAATTCTGCTTGGGATCTTAAAAGTATGGAGAGTAAACTTCCACCGGCCATGCGAAGAGAGATAGCAACAAAACAACTCAAATTCTATAATATTGACGCTGCAAAACTTGCCGAGAGTGTTGGCTTAGACTCACGTATTAACATGATTATGCAAACAGTATTCTTTAAGCTCTCGCAAGTTATACCATTTGAACAAGCGCTAACGCTCTTAAAAGCATCGATTACCGAGAGCTACGAACATGAAGGAACGCTGGTAGTACAAAATAACCTGAAGGCAATAGAGCAAGCAGTAACAGCACTTACTCTGGTGGACTATCCGGAGAGTTGGAAAGATGCACAAGACACACCAATAGCAGAGTCCCCAGCCCCACCGTTTGTGGTACAGCAAGCAAGACCTATTTTAGCGTTAGAAGGCGACAAACTCCCTGTATCTATTTTGGCTCCCGACGGCATACTCCCCTTAGGAAGTACTGCCTACGAGAAGAGAGGTGTAGCATTCTCAGTGCCACAGTGGAGCTCCGACATCTGTATTCAATGTACACAATGCTCATTTGTATGCCCGCATGCGGCCATTAGACCTTATTTAGCTACCGACGATGAACTTAAAGGAGCGCCATCTACATTCAACACTGTGCCGGCCGAAGGGGGAGAACAGTTTCAAGGCTTACACTATAGAATACAAACCTATAGCGAAGATTGCCAAGGGTGTGGCTCATGTGTTAACGTATGCCCTGTAGGGGCATTGCAGTTACAACCTTTTGAACAAGAGGTAATAACACAAAAGGAGAACCTTACTTTTGCACAAGAACATATCTCCATTAAAGATACTATTATTGAGGCCAACACCATTCGTGGTACACAATTCAAACAACCGCTCTTTGAATTCTCTGGAGCTTGTGCCGGATGTGGAGAGACTCCATATATTAAGTTGGCCACACAACTCTTTGGCGAACATATGTTAGTGGCCAATGCCACCGGATGTAGCTCTATCTATGGAGCCAGCATGCCTAGCATGCCATACTGTAAGAGCCATAGAAATTTAGGACCAGCATGGGGAAATTCACTCTTTGAAGATGCTGCTGAATATGGTTATGGTATTGCTACGGCAGTAAAACAACGCCGTGAGAAGTTAGAACAGTTGGTTGCCTTGGCTGCCGACGACAAGAGCATTGATAGTACATTAAAGCCATTAATAGCTAATTGGCAAACGGCAAAAGAAGATCTTGAGCAGAGCTATACAACCGGAAAAGAACTCTTAGAAGCTATAGCCAAACAACCACAAAACCCTACTCTGGAGGCAATAGTTAAACATGGCGACCTTCTTGGCAAGAAATCTATCTGGATCTTTGGTGGCGACGGATGGGCATACGACATTGGATACGGAGGACTTGACCATGTTATTGCCGCAGGAGAGAATATAAACATCTTAGTGCTCGACACAGAATGTTACTCAAATACCGGCGGACAGACCTCTAAAGCAACACCATTAGGAGCTATAGCAAAATTCTCGTCGGCAGGTAAACGTACCAACAGAAAAAATTTAGGACGCATGGCAATGGTATATGGTAATGTTTATGTAGCATCTATAGCCTTGGGAGGAAGTAAGCAACAAGCCATAGATGCCATGCGAGAGGCAGAAGCATATCCTGGCACATCAATCATCATTGCACTATGTCCATGTATTAACTGGGGCATACGTAAAGGCATGGGAACCTCTATTTTAGAAGAGGAGAAGGCTGTTAAAGCCGGATATTGGCCACTCTATCGCTATAACCCTAAAGCCGCTACAACAGGAAAACCTACCTTTACGCTCGACTATGAGAAGCCGGACAACTCACTAAATCAACTTTTAGATGGGGAAGATAGGTATGCTGACCTTGTGGGCGAACTCCCTAAAGAGGCTACCATTCTACGGGCAGGACTTCAAGACGATTGCAACAGGCAGTACGATATACTATCGAAAACGGTGGCCGAATAGTTCACCTACAGAACTATACAGAATAACTAAACAGAATAAGGGTTGTTTCACTTTAGTGAAACAACCCTTATCAATATCTTAAAGCATCATGTGAAATGGCTCTATTGTAGTCCATATCTTGGAGCACTACTCCTCTGTAACACCATATACAGTAGAATATATTTTCTGCTTTACCATCCCAAAATTATTCTCCAACAAGTTTCCGCCATATTCCATTAGGTACATAGGTACCGATTTTTGTCCCTCTTCGTACGTCGGTTGAATATATGGTTTCTGCGAGAGGTGAAAGCCATGACGTTGATAAAAAGAGATGCGACGCTCTTTAATAGGATCTTCTGGACGCTCCACCTCCAATATCACAGGTTTGCCTGCCTTCTCCACGAAACTCTGAAGCACTTCACTACCTAAGTTCTTACCACGCTTCATCGGGTCAATAGCAAAGTGTTCCACATAAAGAAACTCTCCTAAATCCCAATAATTGAAGAACCCTATTAGTTCCTCATCATTAAAGAGCGCATGCACATGAAAGCGAGGTTCATTCTCTATCAACTCCAACATCTTGCTAATTTTTCTACGCTCATCAACGGGGAAGGACTGCTCATAAAATGCTAACACATAAGTAAGATACTTATCGTTTGCCGATCTGTAAAGATGAAAATTAATCATAGTGTTATATATTTATAATGATAAAGAATCCGGACCATCTCAAGGATAATCCGGATTCTTAGAATAATTTAAATAAGCTCTATTTTTCTATGAATGCTATGGTTTCTCCTTTTTGTACCAAGGCACCTTGATCTTTTGATGCCTCAACAATTTTACCTGGGAATAATGCTTTTACAATTTCTAAGCCATTGTTGGTTTGAATAGCACACAAGAAGTCGCCCTCTTTATACTCTGTTCCAGGAATAGGTTTGATAGATTTATCTTCAAAATCAAACTCCCACATAATACGTCCAGATACTGGTGCTATCACAGGTTCTGCATTTGGGTGACGCATCTGACGGAAGTCGGGTACTTGAACATTGGCACCACTATTTTGGAACTTAGCTGCCATCTTCTCGTTCAACTCGGCATTGAAACGTTTCTTTGCCTCGCCCGATTTGTACTCGCGGTACTGCTTGTCGTGCATAGCAAACTCAAACAACTCCTCATCGTCTTCGCCACGTTCCCAGCCTAACTCTTCCATCTCTTTAATATATTGTGGCAATACATTAGGATAGTTATCTTGTGGATTGCCCTCAAAGAACTCAAGGTTTTTAGATTTTGCCAATTCAACAATTTCCGGATCTAAAGTTCCTGGAAGTTTACCTGCTTTACCAAGAATCATATCCCAAGTGTTAGCATCAATCATTGTCCAACGCTCTTGACCCTTACTCATTGAGAAGAGGTTCATTAATGCCACATTCTTCACATATTGGCTAAATGGAGTTACCAAAGGTGGGTTACCCAACTTAGGCCATATATATTTCACCTCGTCAAAGAGTTCTACCAACAACTCATCTTCGCTCAACTCTGCTTTACCTTGAGCTTTAAGGTTAGAGTTAATAGCAGCATGAACACCCTTAAGGTCGGCCATTAAAGAGCCCATCATACCACCGGGTAATCCACAACCTACCAATAAAGAGGTCATAAATTTATTACGTGGGTCAATGAAATAGCCCAAGAAGTCGTCCACATATTTCTGTGTTAAGCGACGTGCTTCCATATAAGCCTTCATATTTATTTCCGGCACATCAAATCCGGCATCTTTAAGCATTGCTTGAATGGTGATAACATCTGGATGCACCATACCCCATGCCAATGGTTCAATAGCTACATCAAGATAGTCAATACCTGCTTTTGCAACCTCAAGCATAGAGGCAACCGAGAATCCCGGACCTGTATGACCATGATATTGCATTGGAATATTTGGGTGTTTCTCCTTAACGGCTTTAACAATTTTACCCAACATATCCGGACGTCCGATACCTGCCATATCTTTCAAGCAAATCTCGTCGGCGCCTTCTGCCACCAATTGGTCGGCCATATTTATATAATATTCTGCGGTATGAATATCAGAATAGGTAATACACATTGTTGCTTGAGCAATCATGCCGGCAGCTTTTGCCCAACGAATAGAGGGAGCAATGTTGCGTACATCGTTCAAGCCACAGAAGATACGCGTAATATCGGTACCTTGTGCCTTCTTAACTTTATACATTAATTCGCGTACATCGGCAGGAACCGGATTCATACGAATACCGTTTAAACCACGGTCTAACATATGAGTTTGTATACCGGCATCGTTGAAAGTCTTTGTAAAAGTACGAACGGCTTGATTTGGATTCTCACCATACAAGAGGTTTACCTGCTCTGAAGCACCACCATTGGTCTCCACACGAGCAAAACATCCCATATCGACAATTACAGGAGCAATCTCTGCCAACTGATCTTTACGTGGCACATACTTTCCTGATGATTGCCACATATCGCGATAAACTAAGCTAAATTTAATCGGTCTTTTCATAATGTTAATCTGTTTATTAGAAGGTTATTTTG